>JADGOO010000248.1 GCA_017882905.1 Acidimicrobiia bacterium
CTGATGGGCGTGTACGGGCGCATCAAGGGCTTCGGCGAGGAAGGCCAACACGAGACCACGCGCAGCGCGCTGTTGCGCAGCGACGACGGCGGTCGCAACTGGGAGTACTTCTCGACGATGGCGTTCGATGCGGCATCGATCGTCGACTACGAGGAGCCCGCGATCTGCTGGCTCGACGACGGCGGCGAACGCGTCGTCGGCATTCTGCGCACCCACGTGAACCCGAGCGGCGATGCCAAGAACATGGCCGTGGTCACGAGCGACGACGGCGGCTTCTCGTGGTCGCTCCCCCGCTTCACGAACATCTGGGGCTACCCGGCCGAGATCCTGCGCCTCCGCGACGGCCGCTTCTGCATGATCTACGGGTACCGCCGACCGCCGTACGGCGTGCGCGGCTGCGTCTCCGACGATGGCTTGCACTGGGACGTCGCCGACGAGTTCGTGGTGCGCGAGGGCGGCGTGCCGCGCGGCCACGCCAAGATCTCATGGGAGAACCCGGGCGGCTACCAGCACATCGGCTACCCGAGCGCGCAGCAGCTCCCCGACGGAACGATCGTCGTCCTCTACCACGAGTGGGACGACGCGCCGCAACCCATCCAGTACGTGCTCGCGTCGCGCTTCACGTTGTGACCACTGCCGCCGTTCCCACCGCGCACGGTCGCCATCCCGCCGCGCCGCTCGCCGCCGCGTCGGCGGCCGCGATCGTCTGGGGTCTCGGCGCGCTGTTCGTGCGGGCGATCGGCACGTCGGGCCTCACGATCGCCGCGTACCGGATGACGTTCGCGGTGCCGGTGATGTTCGCGATCCTGCGCGTGCAGGGCGGCCGCATGACCGCGGCGATCATGCGCACCGCCGCGCCGGCCGGCGTGCTGTTCGCGGCGAACATCGCACTCGGCTTCTCGAGCTTCCAGCACACGAGCATCGCCGACGCGACGTTGCTCGAAGCGCTCACACCACTGCTCGTGCTCACCGTCGCCGGCCGGATGTTCGGCGACCGGCTCCGCCGGATCGACTTCCTCTGGTTCGCGGCCGCGACCGCGGGCACGATCACGGTGGTTGTCGCCGGCCGGCCCGGCGGCAACCAGACCTTGTTCGGTGATGTGCTCGCGCTCGCGGCCACGGTGGTCTGGACCGTCTACTTCCTGTACGTGAAGCAGGTGCGCCTCGACGGCGTTCCCGCCTTCGCGTTCATGACCGCGGTGATCACCACCGGCTGCATCGCCCTCGTGCCGTTGGCGCTGGTCATGTCGCACGACCTCGGGTCGTTGCGCGGCACCGACTTCGTCTGGCTGTTCTGCCTGATCCTCGGCCCTGGCGCGATGGGCCACGGGTTGATGACCTGGGCAACGCGCTATGTGAACGTGAACGTGACTTCGTTGATGACGCTGGCCGGTCCCGTGGTCTCGACGGTCGGCGCGTACTTTGCATTCGGCGAGAGCTTGAGCGTTGCGCAGGTCGGCGGCGGCGTGGTCGTGCTCGGTGCGCTCACGATGGTGCTGCTCGGCCATCGACCAGAACAGATCGAACCCATGCCGCTGGAGGGCGTGTGAGCACGACCATCGTGATCGGCTTGTTGCACTGGCTGCCGTGGACCGACACATGGCCGGTGTCGGTCACGTGCGCGGTGCTCGCGTTCGCGGCCCGCCGCCAGCGCTATCCAACGGCCGGGGTGCTGCGCGAGCTCGCACTCATCGTGGGGCTCTACTCGCTGTGGAGCTTCGCCGGTGAGCACGCCAACCTGCAGATGGGCGGCGCGATCGAACGCGGTCGTTGGATCTGGCATTTCGAGCACTGGTTTCCGTTCCCGAGCGAGCTCACGGTGCAGCACGCCGCCCTGCACGCCGTGTGGTTCGTGCGGCTGCTCAACGTGTACTACGCGTCGGCGCACTTCCCCTCGCTCGCGATCTTCCTCGTGTGGCTGTTCTGGCGTCATCGCGATCAGTACCCGCGCATCCGCAACACGATCGCGATGCTCACGCTCTCGTGCCTCGCGATCCAGCTGGTGCCGGTGTCGCCGCCGCGGCTCACGCCCGGGCTCGGCTTCGTCGACACGCCACTGCGCTACGGCCCGAGCGTGTATCCGCCTCTCGGCCACTCTGGACCGGACCAGTTCTCGGCGATGCCCTCGTTGCACATCGGCTGGGCGTCGGTGATCGCCATCTCCGTGGTGCTCGTGTCGCGATCGCGCTGGCGCTGGCTCGTGCTGGCGCACCTCGCGACCACGTTCACGGCCGTGGTCGCCACGGGCAACCACTGGTACCTCGACGGCTTCGTGGCCATGGGCGTGCTCGCGGCGTGCTTCGGCATCGAGACCGCGGTTCGCACCGCGATCAACCGGTTGCGACCGGCGTTCGCAGTCGACCTCAGGGACCCGACGCTGGAGCCGTTCCCGGAACGCGTCGCCTAGCTGGGTCGTCCCGAGCCTCTGTCCCAGGTCGGTCGTACGCTCCGCCCCTGATGCCAATGCGCTTCGTGACCGTTCCCTACGGGCCGCCGGCCCAAGAAGCGCTGGCGGCCACGGTCGCGGCGGCCAAGAGCGGCGATCCGCTCGCGCCCGTCACGGTGGTCGTGTCCGCGAACAGTGTCGGTGTCGCCGCCCGCCGCGCACTGGGCCGCGGGCCGGCGGGCGTGATCGGCGTCCAGTTCCTCACGATCTACCGGCTGGCCGAGCTGCTCGGCGGGGCCCGCCTCGCAGCCGCCGATCGCCGGCCCGTGTCGACCCCCGTGCTCGCCGCGGCCGTGCGGCGTGCGCTTGCGCGCACGCCCGGCATCTTCGCCGGCGTGCACGACCACGCCGCTACCGAAGAAGCGCTCATCGCGGCCCATCGGCTGCTCTCCGATTGCAGCCGCGACGGGCTCGCCGCGATCGCCGCACGGGGTCGACGTGCGAACGAGGTCGTGCGCGTGCATCGCGCGCTGCGCGCCGACCTCGGCACCGAGTGGTTCGACGAGCACGACCTGATCGGCGCGGCCGTCGAAGCGGCTCGCAGCGGATCGCCACTCGTCGATGCGCTGGGCGTCACGATCATGCATCTCCCCCAGCCGCTCGGGGGTCCGGCGATCGAGCTCATGCGAACGATCGCCGCGGTGCAGCCCGTCATCGTGATCGTCGGGAGCACGGGCGTGGAACGCGCCGACGCCGACGTCTTCAACACAGTCGCCAGGCTCACGAACGAGCCGCCGCCCGACCTGGCGCCAACGCCACCCGTCGCCACCAACGTGCGATCCGTGTCGGATGCCGACGAGGAAGCACGTGCCGCGGTGCGCGACGTGGTCGACGCGTTGCGCGCCGGGGTACCCATCGACCGCGTGGCGATCCTGTACGGCGCCCGCGAGCCCTACGCGCGGCTCCTGCACGAGCACTGTGCGGCCGCCGGGCTCGTGGTGAACGGTTCTGCGGTCCGCACGATCGCCGACAGCATGGCCGGCCGCTTCCTGGTGCGCATGCTCGCGCTGGCCGATCGCGGCTTCTCGCGTGCCGACGTGTGCGCGTGGCTTGCCGGCGCACCCGTGCGCGACGCCCAGCGGCGCGTGCCGGCGAATCGGTGGGAGGCACTGTCGCGCCGGGCCGGCGTGGTCGGAGGCGCCGACTGGCAGCTGCGCCTCGGCGCCTACGCGGCGTCGCAACGGCGCGAAGCCGACGAGGAGATGCGCGTCCCCGATCGGGAACCACAGCCCGAGCGGTACCAGCGCGAGGCTCGTGAAGCCGATGCGTTCGCGGCGTTCGTGGCCAAGGTGCAGGTGGCATTGGCACCGCAGTCGCGCACGTGGAGCGAGCACGCCCAGTGGGCCAAGCGGCTCCTGACCGACTTTCTCGGCCGCGAGGCCGTGCGCGCCCGCTGGCCCGAATGGGAGCAGCGTGGTGCGGGCGCGATCGAAGCGGCGCTCGATCGCCTCGCCACACTCGATGCCGTCGAAGACCGACCGAGTCTCGCCGTGTTCCAGCGCACCCTCGAGCTCGAGCTCGACAGCGATCTCGGCCGCGTCGGCCGTCAAGGTGTCGGCGTGCTCGTCGCGCCCGTCACGTTCGGGCTCGGCCTCGATCTCGACCGGCTCATCGTCGTCGGGCTCGCGGAAGGGTTGTTCCCACCGCGGCGAGCGGGCGACGCGCTGCTCCCCGACGACGATCGCGATGCGGCCGGTGGCGAGATCCGGCTGGTTGGGGACCTCGTGCACGACGACCATCGCGCGTTGCTCGCCGCGATCGCGGCCGCGCGCGGCGCCGTCACACTGTCGTGGCCGCGCGGCGACCTGCGGCGCACGAGCGAGCTGCGCCCTTCACGCTTCGTGATCGACACCATCGCCGCGCTCGAGGGCCATCGCCCGTCGAGTGGCGAGCTCGAACGCCTGCGGGCGCCGTGGTTCGATCTCGTACCGTCGTTCCTCGCCGGCTTCACTCGGGCCCCGTTCCCGTCGAGCGCGCAGGACCATCGGCTGCGCAGCCTCGCGGCAGGCGCCGTGTGCGACGACACCGACGGCCGCCACGCCCGCGCCGTCCAGTGCATGAACGAGCGCGCGTCACGGCGCTTCACGCGTTTCGACGGCAACGTCACGCGCATCCAACACGTCGTGCCGGGTCCGCGGCGCGACGCACGGCCGATCTCCGCGACCGCGCTCCAGGAGTGGTCCAAGAACCCGTTCGAGTACTTCGTGTCGCGCGTGCTCGGCGCGGAGATCCCCGAAGTACCCGAGGAGCGCTTCGAGATCTCGCCGCTCGATCGCGGTTCACTCGTGCACACCGTGCTCGAACGATGGCTCATCGAGCGACTGGGCGAGCCCGAATCGATGCCGGCGCCCGACGAACCCTGGAGCGATGTGGCGCGCCGGCGGATGCAGGAGATCACGCTCGACACGTTCGATGAGTACCACGAGCTCGGGCTCACCGGCCGCGAGCTGTTCTGGCAGCGCGATCGCTTGCGCATCCTCACCGACCTGCTGCGGTTCCTCGATGAAGACAACGCGCGGCGCGCCGATGCGCGCACCACACCCCACGCGGCCGAGCTCGCATTCGGCCTAGCGCGCCAAGGCTCCTTTCCGGCCGTCTCCATGACCTTGCCCGACGGCACCGCAGTGCAGCTGCGCGGCGCGGCCGACCGGGTCGACATCGCCGCCGACGGCACGCTGCATGTGGTCGACTACAAGACCGGCAAGATCGACAAGGCCTTCCGCGACATTCGCGAAGCCGACCCCGACCAGCACGGCACGAAGCTCCAGCTGCCCGTGTACGCGCTCGCGGCGCGCGCTGCCACGGACCGGAACGACGCGCCGGTGTGCGCGTCATACTGGTTCACCAGCCGGCAGGGCGGCTTCGAAGACGTGGCCCTGCCGCTCACACCCGGCGTCTACGAGCGGGTCGCCGCGGTCGTGGCAACGATCGTCGGCCACATCGAGGGCGGCGTCTTCCCGTGCCGCCCGGGCGACGACAGCTGGTTCCGCAGGCGGACGCACAGCGACCCCGACGCGCTCGGCACGCGCGACCTCGGCCGCGCGTGGTCGCGCAAGTGCGGCGACCCGATCCTCGCCGACTACTGCGAGCTCACCGGCGAAGCCGACGGCTGACATGATCACCGACCTCCCCGACGACACCGCTGCCGGCGCCGCGATCGAAGCGCTCACCGACACCCAGGCGCGCCACGCGATCCGCACCCGCCTCGATGCCAACCTGTTCGTGGAGGCGGGCGCCGGTTCGGGCAAGACGAGCTCGCTGGTCGATCGCGTCGTGGCCCTGGTGGTGCAGGGCACGCCGATCTCGGCGATCGCGGCGATCACGTTCACCGAGAAGGCCGCCGAGGAGCTGCGTGACCGCGTGCGGGGCGAGCTGCACGCTCACGCCGCGCACGGCGATGCGCTGTGCAGCACTGCGCTCGAAGAGCTCGACCAGGCCCCGATCGGCACGCTGCACGCCTTCTCGCAACGGTTGCTCCGCGAGGCCCCGATCGAGGCCGGGCTCCCGCCGCGCGTCGAGGTGCTCGACGACATCCGCTCCGAGGTGGCGTTCGACGAACGCTGGAGCGTGTTCCGCGACCGCCTGCTCGGCGACGAGTCGCTCGCCCGCACGCTGCTGCTCTTGATCGCGGCGGGGGGCAAGCTCGATCAGATCCGGGAGCTCGCGCGCGCCGCCAACGCGAGCTGGGACCTCGTGGCCACCCGGCTCCAGGGGCTCGAAGCCGCCGAGCCGGTCGCGGTCGACCGCGGCCCGGCGCTGCGTGCTGCGCGCCGCATCGCCGCGTACCGCGAGCACTGCCTGATGGCCACCGATCTGCTCTGCGTGAAGCTGGCCGAGATCGGGGCATGGGCCGATCGGCTCGAGAGCGCCGACGAGCTCGACGCCCTCGGCATGCTCGCGGCCGGCGCGCCGAACAAGGGGAACGGTGGCAAGTCGGCGCACTGGCCGGGGCCGACCGTCGCCGAGGTGAAACACGAGATCGGCGAGCTCGGTGAGCTCGCGGCGCGCAGCGCCCGCGACGTGGTCGAAGGCGCGCTGACCCGCATCGTCGTGGAGGTCGCGCAGTTCACGCTGGCTGCGGCCGAGGAACGTCGCTCGGAGGGTCGCCTCGAGTTCCACGACCTGTTGGTGCTCGCTCGCGCACTGCTGCGCGACCCGCAGCACGGCGTGGCGGTGCGCGCTCGGCTGCGCACGAAGTACCGGCACCTGCTGCTCGACGAGTTCCAGGACACCGATCCGATCCAGCTCGAGATCGCGGTCCTGCTCGGCTCGCGCGAGCCGGGGAGCCCGGCCGCATCGTGGCAGGAGTACGACGCGGATCCCGGCACGCTGTTCTTCGTCGGCGACCCGAAGCAGTCGATCTACCGCTTCCGGCGCGCCGACATCCGTTTGTTCCTCGAAGCGCAACGTCACTTGGTCTCCGACGCGGATCGTCTCGCGCTGAGCTCCAACTTCCGCACCACACCGGAGATCCTCGACTGGGTGAACCAGGCGTTCGGGCGATTGATCCAGGCCGAGAGCGGCACCCAGCCCGCCTATCTCGCGCTCGATCCGACCCGTCCGCCCACGCCCGGCGATGCTGGTCCGAGCGTGATGCTCTGCGGTGTCGAGGCGCATCCGAAGGCCATGTCGGCCGATGCACAGCGCCAAGTCGAGGCGGCCGACGTGGTGGCGGCGATCCGTACGGCACGCCACGACGGTTGGCGAGTGCGCGACGACGATCCGGCCCCGGTTGCCGGCTCGGTCGACGAGCACGGCGAACGGTGGCGCCCATTGCGGTTGGCCGACATCTGCATCCTGATCCCGGCGCGCACGTCGCTCGGCGCGCTCGAAGACGCGCTGGCCGAAGCCGGCATCCCGTACCGCGCGGAGACGGCTTCGCTCGTGTACGCAACCCGTGAAGTCCGCGACTTGCTGATGCTGTTGCGCGCGGTCGACGATCCCACCGACGAAGCCGCACTCGTCGCCGCGCTGCGCACACCGTGGCTCGGATGCGGCGACGACGATCTGCTGGAGTACCGGCGCGGCTACGGCGGTCGCTGGGACCTGCGCCGCGATCTCCCCGAGGCCTTGCCCGCCGACCACGTCGTGCGCCGTGCGATCACGTTCTTGCGCTCGCTCCACGACCAGCGGCAGTGGGCCACCGCGAGCGAGCTCCTCGATCTCGTCGTGCGCGAACGCCGTGTGCTCGAGCTCGGCTTCGCCATGAGCCGGCCGCGCGACCTGTGGCGGCGCGTGCGCTTCCTCGTCGATCAAGCTCGGGCCTACGAAGACGCGGCCGGCGGCGACCTCCGCGACTTCCTGCGCTGGACGGCGCTGCAGTCAGCCGAGGGCGCACGCGTCGTGGAAGGTGTGCTCCCTGAGACGGACGACGACGCCGTGCGCATCATGACGATCCATGCTGCCAAGGGCCTCGAGTTCCCCGTCGTGATCGTGTCGGGCATGACCACGCTGCCGCGGGCGCGCCGCGGCGTTCAGCTCGAGTTCCCACCCGACCGACCGTTCGTGGCGAAGCTGACGAAGTCGGTCACGAGTGAGGGTTACGAGGAAGCCGTCGCGATCGACGAGCAGATGGATCACCACGAACGGCTCCGCCTGCTCTACGTGGCGTGCACCCGCGCGCAAGATCACCTGGTGGTGTCGGTGCATCGTCGCGACGGCGGCCACGACGACGACCGCACGCGGACGAACGGCGACATGATCTGGAACGCCACGGCCGACGCACTGGGCTGGGTTGCGCTCGAGCCGGCACCGCGCGGCGGCGAGGCCGAGACGGCACAGCTGGCGCTGGCGCTCGCGCCACCGATCCCCTTCGCGCAGTGGGAACAGGAGCACGCTGCGCTCGTCGACCCCGAACGCGCCGTGCGTGTCGTTTCGGCGAGCGGCTTGGCCCGCGCCGCCGCCGAGCGCGCCGGGCAGCTGACGCGTGAGGTGGAAGACGACGACGGACGCGTCGAGATCGTGGTCGACGATCCTGCGCTCGACAAGGAACCCCGCGACCTCGAGCTGCCGCCGTGGCTGAAAGGCCGTTACGGCACGGCGATCGGCCGCGCCGTGCACGGTGTTCTGCAGACCATCGACCTGGCAACCGGCGACGGTCTCGCCGACGCCGTCGCCGCGCAGGCCGCCGCGGAAGGGGTGTTCGGCTTCGAGGAACGCATCGAGGCGCTCGCGCGTGCGGCAGTGCGATCCGACACCGTGCGCGAGGCCGTGACGGGCCGGTTCTGGCGCGAGATCTACGTCGCCGTGCCAGGTGCCGACGGCCGGCTGCTCGAGGGCTACATCGACCTGCTCTACGAGCGCACTGACGGTCTCGTGGTCGTCGACTACAAGACCGATGCCGTCGGCAGCGAGGCCGATGTCGACGCCAAGCTCGACCACTACCGCTGGCAGGGTGCCGCCTATGCCCACGCGGTTGCGGTCGCCACCGGCCGTCCGGTCGTCGAATGCGTCTTCTTGTTCCTCACCGAGCGCGGCGCGATCGCCCGCGCGCTGCGCGATCTCGACCGTGCGGTGGCCGCCGTGGTCGGCGAGATGGCCTGACGAAGCGTCGGTTGCCGCCGGTGGCTAGGCGATCACGCCATCGGCGCGCAGTGCCTCGATCGCGGCGGGCTCGTAGCCGAGCTCGGCGAGGATCGCGTCGCTGTGCTCGCCGAGCCGCGGTGCGGGACCGCCCGGTGCAGCCGGCTCACCGGTGAAGCGCGCCGGTGGACGCGGCTCGCGCAACCGACCCACCACCGGATGCTCCGATTCGATGAGCATGCCGGTAGCCACGGCGTGCGGATCCTGGTACAGGTCGGCCGGCGCCACCACGAGCCCGCACGGCACCCGTTGCGCCTCGAGGCGCGCCATGGCATCGGCCGTGGTCATCGTGGCCGCGTTCACATAGCAGCGAACCATCATGTCGCGAGCGAGGTCGCGGTGCACGTTGCGTTGCGCGATGGTGGCCACGCGCGGATCGTCGTAGCCGTCGACATCGAGCGCGCGGCAGATGCCGGCAAAGTCGTGGTCACTGGTCGGCGTGGCGATGCCGTAGCCACCGTCGGAGAAGCGCAGCGGCGGGAAGCTCTGCACGAAGCTCGACGGCTGCGAGCCGTCGGCGTCGAGCAACATCTCGTTGCCCGCCGCGTCGGCCCAGAGGAACGAGACCACGGCTTCGAGCATCGCCACCTGCACGTGCTGGCCGCCGGCACCGCGCGCCCGAGCGAACAACGCCGCGGTCACGGCCTGCGCGGCCGTGAGTGCCGTGATCTTGTCGGCCGCGGTCTGGCGCAGGAACACCGGCACACCGTCGTTCGGGTCGGCCTGACTCGACGCGAGCCCGGCGTAGGCCTGGATCACCGTGTCGTACGCGCTCTTCGCCGCGTACGGACCGTCGGGACCGAACCCCGACACCGAGACGTACACAAGATCGGGATGCGTGGCGCTGAGCGTCTCGTAGCCGAGCCCGAGGCGCTCCATCACGCCGGGCCGGAAGTTCTGGATGAACACATCCGCCTTCGCGATGAGCTCGCGCATCACCGCGCCGCCCGACGGCGTCTGCACGTCGAGCGCGATGCAACGCTTGCCGCGGTTGCCCGCCTGGTAGAGCGCGCTCATGCCGTTGACGGCCACCCCGATGTAGCGGGCGATGTCGCCGATGCCCGGCCGCTCGACCTTGATCACGTCGGCGCCCTGGTCGGCGAGGATGGCGCCGACCCACGGTCCGGCGAGCGCGATGGAGCAATCCACGACCTTGATGCCGGCCATCGGCCGGCGCGCATCGGCGCTCACGAGACGAACTCCGACTGCGAGCGCGGCCGTCCGCCCGGGCCGCTGTACGCCAGCCCGAAGGCGGGTTGCACCGCCATCTCGATCGGCGGGAACGAACGCACCATCGCTTGCCAGGTGTCGATCAATCGGTCCTCGGCGACGTAGTCGAACGGGTCGGTGAGCACCATCTCCTCCGTCCCGCCCGCGGGCGGCGGATGTTCGGTGAGCCAGCGCGCCGTGCGTGCCACGGCGTCGCGTGCAGGCACCACATCGCGGTAACCGAGGTCGGCGCGCAACGCGCCGAGGTCGAGCACGCGATGCGTCGGGAGTGGCTGGGCGATCATCGGCCACGCCGGCGCCGCGAGCTCGAAGGGGAGCGACACGATCTCGAGCGGGTGGTCGAGCGCGGTCGCGATGACCTCGATCACTTGTCGCACGGTGAGCACTTCCTCATCGCCGCAGTTGTAGATCTTGCCCGCACACCGGTGCGGCTGGTCCACGGCGAGCAGCAGCGCGTGCGCGAGGTTCTCGGTGTAGCCGTGATGATGGAGCGTGAGCCCGTCGTCGGCCACGATGATGCGACGGCGCCCGTCGAGCACGCGTCGCACCACACACCACTCGCGCGGGGCGAGCTGGTACGGCCCGTACACGTAGGGATACCGGAAGTGCGTCGCGGTCGGGTGATGTTCGAACACCGCACCCTCGGTGCGAACGATCCGGTAGCCCTTCTCGTCGTCGTCGGGCCGGTCGACCGCAGCCATGTCTTCCCGCACCGGTACCGGTAGTCCTTCGGGCGTGTACAGGAACGGGTTCATCCAGCCGCGATACGCCGGGACACCACCGACGCTCACGAACCGCTCGCAC
Source organism: Acidimicrobiia bacterium (assembly GCA_017882905.1). GTDB lineage: Bacteria > Actinomycetota > Acidimicrobiia > IMCC26256 > PALSA-610 > Chersky-683. The sequence continues at coordinate 11,063 of JADGOO010000248.1, forward strand.
CGCCCCGACGTGGCCGCGGCGATCGCGCGGAGCCGGCCGTACATGGCGATCACCACATCGAAGGTGGAGCTGCCGAGCGCGTCGGCGAGCACGTCGGGGTCGTAGGGATCCGCGTGGATGTGCTCGACCTGCTGCGGCGTCTCGTCGCGCTCATGGGCCCCGCGATGCAGGATCGTGACGGCGTGACCGCGCGCGACGAGGCCGGCCACGATGGGGATCCCAGTCGGGCCGGTACCGCCGATGACCAGTACGCGTTGCGCCACGGGCGCGAACTGTACGCACCGCGCCGGGCGGCGCGGCGCGGCGCGGTGCGGCGCGCGATCAGGCCCCGGTGTCGCTCGCCGCCGGCTCGCCGGCCCACGACACCACGATCGTGTGCTCGTCGACACCCCGCACCACCACGAGCGTGAGCTCGTCGGCCTCGCCGAGACCGTCGAGCACCTCATGGAGCACGTCGGGGTGGTCGAGGTCGCGGTCGTTGGCCTTCACCAGCAGGTCGCCGTTGCCGAGGCCGGCGCGGGCCGCCGGTGAATCTTCGACCACGCCCCGCACGAGCAGGCCGTCGCGCTCGGGAAGTCCTACAGCGCGTCGTAACCGGCGCGCCACGTGCACGGGCGCGAGCGCCACACCGAGCGATCGGCGCTCCACCGACTCGCCTGCCGCGAGGCGCTCGATGAGGGCGCGCAGCTCGGGATCGGCGGTACGGGCCGCATAGAAGCCGGGGCCGTTGCGGTGCGTGTTGATCGCGACGACGCGGCCATCGGCGTCGGCGAGCGCACCCCCCGAGCTTCCCCGGGTGAGCGGGGCGCAGTGCTCGACCGCGCCACGCACGACTCGACCGCGCGGGCCGCGAAAGTCGGTCTCCGCCGCGGTCACGAGCCCGAAGGTGACGCGCAGGCGACCACCGGCACGGCTCACACCGAAGACGGCGTCGCCGGTGCCGAGCGCGGTGTCGGACCACGTGACCACCGGCGCGTTGCCGGTCTCGACGGCGAGCACGGCGAGGTCGCCGTCGGGGTCGACGCCGAGCAGGCTGCCTTGTACCCGGCGGCCGTCGGCAAAGGTGACCGTGGTCGTGCGGTCGCGCAGGTTGTGGGCATTGGTGAGGACGCGGTCGGTCGCGACCACCACGCCGGTGCCGCGTCCGCCCCGGCCGATGGCCACGAGGGTGGGCCCGACCTGGTCGGCGACGGTGCGAGCGGCGGAGCTGATCTCGTGCAGTGCGGTCATGGGCGGAGCACCTTCAATCCGTGACACTTCCGGGTCACCGGGAGTCACTGGGGTCACTTGCGAGTTGCAAGTAACATAGCAGCGATGTCAACCAGCGCCGCCAACCCCCCGCAGCCGCGGTCCGGGCGCCACAATGGGGCTGATGAGCACGCCCGGCCTCGATGCCGCCCTCGAGCGGATCGGCGATCGTTGGAGCCTGCTGATCGTCGACGCCCTGATCGCCGGGCCGCAGCGCTTCGGCGAGCTGGCCGAGGCGCTCCCGATCGCCCCGAACGTGCTCACGGCCCGGCTGCGGCGCCTCGAACGGGCCGGGCTGGTGCACAGCCGGCCGTACCAACGCCGGCCGCTGCGAGTGGAGTACGCCCTCAGCGAGACGGGCCAGACGCTCGCCGACGCGCTGGCGCTCCTCGCCGGCTGGGGCGCCGCGCTCGAGGGCGCCACCGACCCGCACGGTGCCCCCACGCACGATCTGTGCGGCACACCGCTCGAGCTCGTGTGGTGGTGCCCCACCTGCGAGCGCATGGTCGGCCGCGACGACGCGGCCGGTGAGCTGCACCACTTCTAGGCCAAGAGCCCGCGCGCGCCGCCTCGTATCCTGCGCGCCATGTTGCTCCGCGCCGATCAGTTCGCACCGCTGACGCCGGCGCGCGCCGCACGATGGAGCCGATTCGGCACGTGGGAGACGCCGTTCTTCCCTCAGCTCGTAGGTCTCGTGCTCGAAGAGCTGCGTACCGACTACGCCCGCATGCGCCTCCCCTATCGGCCTGAGCTCCTGCAACCGGCCGGAGTGATACACGGTGGCGCGATCGCCACGCTCGTCGACACCGTGGTGGTGCCCGCCGTGGGGAGTGGCTACGACGAACCGCGTGCGCTGTTCACCATCGACCTCCAGCTGCGCTTCCTCGCGCCGATCCCGCCCGGCCGCGACGCGATCGGCGAAGGGTGGATCACCAAGCGCGGCCGCTCCACCGTCTTCTGCGATGCACACGTATGGGCCGACGGCGACGACGAACCCGCCGCCACAGCAACGCTCGTGTACAAGGTCTCGAACCGGCCGCAGGCGTACGCCTGACCGACACGCCGACGAGCGCGGCGCGGCTCAGCGCCGGTGCCGCGCTCGTCGCCACGCAGCCCGCAATCGATCGGGGATCACTCCCTCACCATCGGGCCACAGGTGCCGCTCGTCGTCACCGATGCGCACCACCGACCACAGCTCGCCGGCACCACCCACCAAGCTCAACGAGTGCGCACGACGTCGTTGCGGATGTCGCGACGGTCGAACCGCCAGTGGTCCGTCGTCGGGCAACGGCGCCGACCAGCCGAGCGCAGAGTGCGCCAGGGCCAACGCGTCGCGCGGAACGTCGGGGCGCCGCACGATGTCGCGCGGGTCGCCGGTGGCGATGAGCGTGAGCGTGAACCCGTCGACATCGGTCGCCGACGCATGCACCGCGAACAGGCGCCCCGGCGTGCGCATCGCCGGTAGCACGCACAAGCGCAGGTCCACCGCTTCGGCCAGCAGGTCGAACCGGCAGAAGTGATCGAGGTCGTCGAGACGCGCAGCATCCATGGCGTCGACGGTACGGAGCACGCCCGGACGCAGAACCGGACGGCTTCCGGTTCCCGGACCCGGCGCCCGTGATAGCGGCAAGGTGAACAGTGAGCGGCGGGATCGGGTGGCATCCAAGGCGCGCGCGAAACTCGGCGCGTGCGAATCCTGGTGACCAACGACGACGGCATCGCCTCCGAAGGGATTCACGTACTCGCCGCGACGATCGCCGCCGCCGGCCACGACGTGGTCGTGGTCGCGCCCTCATCCGACCGCAGCGGCGTGGGCGCCGCGCTCGGTCTCGTGCACGCCGACCAACATCTCGATGCCACCTCGGTGGAGCTCCCCGGTTGCGCCGGCATCCCTGCGTACGCGCTCGACGGACCGCCCGGCATGTGCACCGTCGCGGGTCGCCTCGGCGCGTTCGGACCGCCACCCGAGCTCGTGGTGTCGGGCATCAACGCCGGGTTGAACACCGGTCGCGCCATCCTGCACTCGGGCACGGTCGGTGCCGCGCTCACCGCACAGAACTTCGGCTGCTCCGGGCTCGCGGTGAGCACATCGGCGCGCGACGGCGCGTGGCACTGGTCGACCGCAGCGGAGATCGCAGTGCAGATGATCGAACGATTGCGCGACGCGCCGCCGCGCACCGTGCTCAACCTCAACGTGCCCGGCTGCGAACGCGACGAGCTGCGCGGCGTGCGCTGGGCGCGCCTCGCCGCGTTCGGCGCAGTCCGCGCCGCGATCGCCGATGCCGGCGATGGTGTGCTGCAGTTCGAGCTGCGCGCCACCGGGGCGACACCACCGCCTGATTCGGATCAAGGCCTCTGCGATGCGGGCTACGCGGCGGTGACCGCGATCACCGGCATCGCCGAAGCCTGGTCCCCCGAAGGCGCGGTCGGCGCGACGGCTCCCGTGACCCACGACGCGACACACGACGCGGGCGACGACGACGCCGGCGGCGACGCGTTCGAGATCGGCGAGCACGCCGTACCGGGCGCACCGTTCGAAGCGGTGACCGCAATCCCTGACGCGTCGCAACCGCGCTCGCTGCACCGCCCGCTCGCTGCGCCGACGACCGTCGACGTCGAGCGCTGACCAGGTCTCGGGCCGCTCAGACAATCATCACATTGGCGCATTCATCCGTTCACGGCGACGGAATGCCGTTGTCGCCTAGGTCGTGTTCACTGAGCTTGTCGAACCCGAGCCGAGGAGCTGGCATGGAAGTGTCGCACCCGTCGATCCCCCCTACGTCCCCGACACGACACACCCTGGCGGCCCTCATCGGGAGAGACGTGGCACTGCACACCTCGTGTGGGCGGCACTGCGGCGTGCTGGTCGCCGTGTCGCCCCACGCGGTGTGGCTGGAGCTGCGAGACGACTGCCTGCTCGCCGTGAGCGAACAGGTGCTCGCAGTCACGCCCGGTCCGATCCGCAGCGTGGAGCTCAGCGAAGACCAGTCCCGGAGTGACCATCTCCGCGACGACCGGCCGGTCGCGGTGCCGCCGTAGCATCGCAGGCATGACCGCACCCGACGAACAGCCGCGCTGGCGTGGTGTCAACCATCTCGCGTTGATCACCCCCGACATGGACGCAACCGTCCGCTTCTACCACGGCGTTCTGGGCGCTCGGCTCGTTGCCACGATCGGCACGCCGACGTTCCGCCACTACTTCTTCGAGATCGGCGACGGCAACACGCTCGCCTTCTTCGAATATGCCGATGCGCATCTCGAGACGTTCGCGAAGCCCGCGGGCGTGCCCGATCCGCGCGCGAGCCAGTTCGATCATCTCTCCCTCAACGTCGCCGACGCCGACGCACTCGACGCGCTGCGCGATCGCCTGCTCACGCACGGCTGCGAGGTGACCGAGATCGTCGACCACGGCTTCATCCGCTCGATCTACTTCAGCGATCCTGCGGGCATCGCGCTCGAAGCGTCGTACTGGGTCAACGACGCGACGGCCCGCGATCTCGACGCGACGAACCGTGCGCTGTTCGCCGACTACGACCCCGTGCCGGCCGTGAGCGAGATCGTCGAGGGCGGCCGTGTGAAGAGCTGGCCGCGCACCACCCTCACCCCCGACGCGGCGGCAGTCGACCCCGCCTGAGGTCGCGCGACTACTGCGCGATCGACTGCGCGGCCTTGGCGAAGAGCCAGAGCGTGTAGCTGTGGAGCTGGTCGCCGATCTCCTTGGGGGCTTGACCCGCGCACGCCCGTGCGTAGGTGCCTTCGAGCAGGATGCCGAGCTTGTAGCAGGCCAGCACGAAGAACCAGGGCATCGCGTCGACGTCTCGTCCGCTCACTGCGGCGTAGCGCTCGACGAGATGTTGCCGGGTCGGCATCGATTCGTCCCAGGGTTGGAGCTGCATCAGCTTGCCGGGCGGGTCGTCGGGCTCGTACCAGGCCTGGAGGAGCCAGGCGAGGTCGAGCAACGGGTCGCCGAGCGTCGAGAGCTCCCAGTCGATGATCGCGGCGAGGCGCGGTTCGTCGGGGGCGAGCATCACGTTCGCGAACTGGTAGTCGCCGTGGATGATGCCGATGTGGCACGACGACGGCTTGTTCGCCTCGATCCAGCGGCCGACCCGGTCGACGTCGGGGATGTCGGGCGTGCCGTAGCCGTCGAGCTGCGAGTAGCCGTCGAGCTGTGATCGCCAGCGGCTCACCTGCCGATCGATCCACGCGTCGGCCTTCCCGAAGTCACCGAGCCCCACCGCTTCGTGATCGACGGCGCCGAGCTTCGCCGCGCCGTCCACGAGCTCGAATCCGATGCGCTGCCGCCAAGCAAGGTCGGTCGCGTATCGACCGGGTAGCGGACCCACCGGGGTGAAGCCGTCGATCGGTTGCATCACGTAGAAGCACACGCCGATCACATCGGTGTCGCCACACGCCGCATAGAAGTGCGGGTGCGGTACATCGGTGCCGGCGAGCGCGCCGAGCACTCGAGCTTCGCGCAGCATCGTGTCGTTGCTGTTCGCGCGCAGATGTCGGGGCGGCCGGCGCAGCACGAGCTCGTGGCCGCTCGCGCGAGCGATGCGGAAGATGTTGTTCTGCGAGCCGCCGGTGAGCTGCTCGACGCGGACCACCGCACCGTCGCCGGGGATCGTTGGTTCCGCGTCGATCCACGATTGCAGATTGGTCCAGTCGAGGAGTCCGTCGAAGTCGGGCAACGTCATGGCGGCAGATTGGCGATCGGCACGACGGAGAGTCAACTCATCGACGAACGATGGCCATATACCGCGACTGTGTCCGAGCAGCGACGGGTAGCGAGAGCCGTGGCACAGGAACCTCGCAGGAAGGCGACAGCATGGCGCAGAACACTCGCGACAACGAGAGCGGTCCGACCGACGGCGACGATCTCATCGGTTGCACGGCCATCGACCCGACCGGATCGAAGATCGGCAAGATCGCCGATGTGGTGCGTGACCCGGAGTCGGGTCGAGCGCGCTGGGCCGTGATCGACCTCGGCCTGTTGAAGGCTGCGCACTACGCCCCGCTCGGTGAGGCGTACCGATCGGCGACCGACGAGCTCGTGCTCGACCTCGATCGGCGCATCATTGCGAGCGCGCCGAAGGCAGGCAGCAACCACGAGCTCACACCGCAGCTCGCGGCGGAGCTCGACCGCTACTACGACCACGCCTAGCGCGCCCCGTCGGAGTTGCGGGCGCGTCCGGACTGGCGCCCGCGACTGACACGCGTGTCATGATTCGCCGGTGACGCCGGCGCCGATACCGAACGACACGATCGGGCTGCTCGAGGGGCTCCTCTCGACGCGCGCCATCCGGCGCTACACCGACGAGCCCATACCGCCCGATGCGCTGCGAACGATCATGTTCGCGGCGACGCGCGCGCCGAGCGGTTCGAACCGCCAACCCTTCCGCTTCATCGTGCTCACCGACGGGCCGAACGCGGTCGCGGCCAAAGCGCTCATCGGCGAAGCCGCCCGTGCAGCATGGAACCACAAGCGCACGACCGACCGCTACGACGAAGGGTCGGGCGCGCAGGCCGCCACGCCCAAGGCACGCATGGCTCGCACGATGCAGGCCTACGTCGACAACTTCGAGCAGGCGCCCGTGCTCGTACTGCCCTGCCTCGTCCGCTACCGCGACCCGACCCCGTTCGAGGGCGCATCCGTGTTCCCCGCCTGCCAGAACCTGCTGTTGGCGGCGCGCGCGCTCGGCTACGGAGGCGTCCTCACCGGCTGGCACTTCGCGGTGCAACACGAGCTGCACACGCTGCTCGGCGTTCCCGACACCGTGTTCATCGCAGCCACGATCACGTTGGGCCGGCCGGCCGGCGCGCACGGCCCCGTCCGGCGCCGACCACTCCCGGAGCTCGTGTTCGAGGAACGTTGGGACACGCCCGCGCCCTGGGCCATCGATCCCCCCGGTACACAGTTCACGGCCGCCGGCCCGCCCCGCTGACCCGCAGCACTCCACTCGCAATCGAGGAGCACAGCACCATGGCATGGGACTTCGCCACCGAACCCGAGTTCCAGGAGAAGCTCGACTGGATCGCCGACTTCGTCGAACGCGAGGTGACGCCCCTCGACCTCGCGTTCCCACACCACTACGTGTACGACAAGACGCATCCGGTGCACGAACAGGTACTGAAGCCACTGCAGAAGCAGGTACAGGACCAAGGCCTGTGGGCCTGTCACCTCGGCCCCGACCTTGGTGGCCTCGGCTTCGGACAGCTGAAGCTTGCGCTCATCAACGAGATCCTCGGCCGCAGCAACTGGGCACCGATGACGTTCGGATGCCAGGCCCCCGACACGGGCAACGCCGAGATCCTCGCCCACTACGGCACCGACGCGCAGAAGGAGCGGTATCTGCAGCCGTTGCTCGACGGCAAGATCGTGTCGTGCTTCTCGATGACCGAACCGCAGGGCGGGAGCGACCCCCAGGTGTTCCAGTGCCGTGCCGAGAAGGACGGCGACGAATGGGTCATCAACGGCGAGAAGTGGTTCAGCTCGAACCTGCGCTACGCCGCGTTCGCGATCGTGATGGCGGTCACCGACCCCGACGTGTCGATCTACAAGGGCGCGTCGATGTTCCTCGTGCCGACCGAGACGCCCGGAATCGAAGTCATCCGCCATGTCGGGCTACCCGGTGAGCCGCTCGGCGAAGGCGCGCACGCCTACGTGCGGTACAACAACGTGCGGGTTCCCGACGACCACGTGCTCGGCGGTCCCGGCCAGGCGTTCGTGATTGCGCAGACCCGTCTCGGTGGTGGTCGCATCCATCACGCAATGCGAACCGTCGGCATGTGCCAGCGCGCGCTCGACATGCTGTGCGAACGTGCGCTGTCGCGCTACACGCAAGGCTCGTCACTCGCGTCGAAGGGCGCTATCCAGGAGTACGTGGCCGATTCGTGGATCGAGCTGCACCAGTTCCGCTTGCAGGTGCTGCACGCGGCGTGGGTCATCGATCAGGTCGGCGGGCACAAGGCCCGCAAGGAGATCGCCGCCGTGAAGGTCGCCACCGCCAAGGTGATGAAGGACATCGTGTTCCGTGCGATGCACGTGCACGGATCGCTCGGCGTCTCGAACGAGATGCCGTTGGCCGGCATGTGGATGACGGCGCCGATCATGGGCATCGCCGACGGGCCCACCGAGGTGCACAAGGTCACCGTGGCGCGCCAAGTGCTCAAGAGCTACTCGCCGGCGCCCGGGCTCTTCCCCACCGCCCACCTACCGGAACGCGTCGCGGCCGCCCGGGCCCAGTTCGCCGACCTGTTGCAACACGACCACGCCAACTCGATCTTCTAGGCGTCGAGCTGGAGCGCCTGCCACGGCTCGTCGGTGGCGATCTCCACCACCCGCAACGGCGCGAGCGCGTCGACGGCGGGTTGCTCGTGTCCGACGAGCATCCCTCCGACGACAAGATGACCACCGGGCGCGACTCGGTCGCGGAGCGCGCTCGCGAGCTCCACGATCACCTGCGTGCCGCCGAGGTTGGCGAGTACAAGATCGAAGAGCCCGGCGACTTCGGCCAACGGTGTCGCCGACACGACCAGTCGGTCGGCCACCGCAGTGCGCGCCGCGTTCGCGATCGTCGTGGTGACCGCGACCGGGTCGATGTCGATCGCTACCACCTCGGCCGCGCCGAGCACCGCAGCCGCGACCGACAGGATGCCGCTCCCGCACCCCACGTCGAGCACTCGCGTGCCGGGCTGCACGAGCGTGTCGAGCGCCACCAGCATCGCTCGTGTTGTCGCGTGCTCATACCCGAACACGTCGCCGGGGTCGATGACCACGTTCGCCCCCGGCGCGTCGTGCCATGCGGCGGCGACGGTGAGACGCCCCACCGTGTACGGCCGCGCGTGTTCCTTCCACGCGTCGCGCCATCCGTCGGCCACCGCCACGACCCGCGCCCCGACGACGGCGGCAATCGCCGCGGTGAGCAGGTCGTCGCTCTCGAAGCCGGCGACGAGCGTGCCGCCGCGCTCCTCGACGGCGATCGCACCGAGCTCCCAGAGCCGGTGCGCGGTGAGCTCGCTCGCCTCGGCTGAGCAGTCGACCTCGAGAACGCGAGTCACGAGGCGGGATCAGTCACGGAAGATCGGCGTGCGCTTCTCCTTGCGCGCTCGGACCGACTCCTCGAAGTTCTGGGTGGTCATGCGCACGAACAGCTGTGCGATGCCCTCCCGCTCGATGTGGGCCGCGAGGCTCCCGGCATCGAAGCTCGACCACAACGCGCGCTTCGTGAGCTCCACTCCCACGTGGCTCCAACCGACGATGCGCTCGGCCGTCTCGTAACACGCGTCGAGCAGGCCCTCAGGCGCGACGACCTGCGACACCAAACCGATGCGGTCGGCTTCGGCGGCGTCGACATCGCGGCCCGTGAGCATGATGTCGAACGCACGCGACGAGCCGACGGCACGCGGCAGCAAGTACGACAGGCCGAGCTCGGCCGCCGTGAGCCCATTGTTGATACCGGCAGCGCGGAAGTAGGCGGCATCCGAGGCGATGCGCATGTCGCAGGCCACCGCGAGGCACATGCCGCCGCCGATCGCGGCGCCGTTCACTGCGGCGATCACCGGCTGGTGCATGTTGCGGAGCTGGCGGATGACGTCGTCGAGCAGCTCCATCGAGCGCAACGCGATCGTGGGCTTCGTGAGGCCGGCGATGTTCGGGATCACGCCCGCGTCTTCGTGGTCGGCACCCGACGAGAAGCCGCGCCCGGCGCCGGTGACGATCACGACGCGGACGTCGTTGTCGGCACTCACCTCCTCGAGCGCCTCGCGGAACGGGATCATCACATCGAACGCCATCGCGTTCATCCGTTCGGGCCGGTTCATGGTGACGAGGGCGACGTGCGGCCGCGGCCGCTCGACGAGGACGAAGCTCATGGCCCGACCCTACGCTTTCGGCCGTGAGCGATTCCCGCTACGACGCGTTCCCAGCCGGCTTCTTCCATCGCTCCGACGCGGCCGACGACGGCCAGTTCTACGCGCCGCCTCGGCTCGTCACCCACATCGACGACGGTGCCATCGCGGCCGTCGGCGCGCTCTACGCACGGCTCGGCCTCACCGGCCGCGTGCTCGACCTCATGTCGTCGTGGATCTCGCACTTCGTCACGGCGCCTGAGCACCTTGCCGTGCTCGGCATGAACGAGCTGGAGCTGGCCCGCAACGACATGGCGCGCGAACGAGTGGTCCACGACCTCAACGCCGAACCGACCCTTCCGTTCGCCCCGGCCACGTTCGACGCCGTGGTGTGCTGCGTGTCAGTCGACTACCTGGTGCGCCCGCTCGAGGTGTTCGACGAGGCGGCGCGGGTGCTGCGCCCGGGCGGCGTGTTCGTGTGCACGTTCTCGAATCGGTGCTTCCCGACCAAGGCCATCGCGGGTTGGCTCGCGACCACCGACGCGCAGCACTGCGACATCGTCGCTACGTACTTCCGGCTCGCCCAGGGCTTCGACGAACCCGTCATCGAACGACAGCCGACCACGGCCGTCGACCCTCTGTACGCAGTCTGGGCGCGGAGTACAAGCTGACCTGACCCGTTCGACGGTGGAGCCTCCAAGCCCGAATCCACGAGATCGACGCCCGACGCCCGTCGTAGCGTCGATCGATGGCCACCGACTCCGAGCCCGCCGGCTTGCGCTTGCGACTGCGCGCCGAGCTGATGCGCGCCATGAAGGCTCACGATCCCGTCGTCGTTGCAGCATGCCGCTCTGCGCTCGCCGTCATCGACAACGCGGAGGCCGCCGACGTGAGCGCCGCGCCACCGGTCGAGGAAGGCACCTTCGCTGGTGGCGTTTCCGGCCTCGGCGCAGGCGAGGTGGCGCGCGTCGCACTCTCCGATGCCGAGGCGATCGCGCTGCTTACGGCGGAGATGGCACGGTGGCGGGCGGTTGCCTCGCACCACGACTCGGCGGCGCAGCCGGACCGAGCGGCTCGCTTGCGCGCCGAAGCCGACGTGGTCGCGGCGATCCTCGACTCGCAACCGGAGGTGACCGACCGCTGAGGTCGTGTCGCACCCGCGTGGTCTACTACGAACTGATGTTCGATGTTCTTGATCGCCTCCGCGACGACCTCCGGGTGCTCACCGGCGACTTCGACGCGGCCGCGCTCGACGGCAACGCGAGCCGGCGCGTGCTGGCGACGGTGGTCGAGATCGAACGGCTCATGGGCGCGATCAAGCTCGCCGCGGTCAAACGGCTCGACGAGACGGGTGCGTGGGCGAGCGGATCGCATCGCTCGCTCGGGGCCTTCGTCGCGACCGTTGCCGGCACGTCCGTCGGGGCTGCCAACGCGATGGCCGAGACGGCGGCGGCGCTCGACCACCTCCCGGTGATCGCGGCGGCAATGAGCGACGGCCGGCTGTCGGCCGAACAGCTCCGTGAGGTCACCACGGCGGGTGCGGTCGCGCCCCACCGTCAGGCGCACCTGCTCGAGACCGCGGCGACTTCCGGGTTGCGCGGCTTGAAGGAAGAGGCCCAGCGCGTCATCGCGGCGGCCGACCCCGACGGCCACGAACGTCGGCACGCCCGAGCGCACGCCGAACGTTCCGTCACGACGTGGATCCAGGGCGCAGTCGGTCACCTCAAGCTCGAGACGACCGTCGACGACCTCGCCCGCGTCAAAGCCGCGCTCGATCCCGAAGCCCGCCGCGTGTTCCGCACGGCGCGTAAGGACGGCCGCCGCGAATCGTTTGCGGCGTACGCCGCCGACGCGCTGTCGAACCTGGTCACCCGCACCGGCACGAGGAGATCGAAGGATCGCAACGTGACCATGCACCTGTGCGTGGATGTCGACGCGTTGCGACGCGGCCGCACCCTCGATGGCGAGCGCTGTGAGATACCGGGGGTCGGATCGGTGCCGGTGTCCGTGGCGCGCGCCTACCTCACCGACGCCTTCCTCACGATCGTGATCGCCAAGGGCAAAGACATCGTCTCGGTCACGCATCCGGGCCGTTACATCGCGGCCGAGCTGCGCACCGCGTTCGCGGTCGCGGGCCTCGAATGCACGAACGTCGACTGCGACAACCGCGGGTACCTCGAGATCGACCACGATCACGACTACGCCTCGGGCGGCCCGACGAACATCAAGAACCTCGGTCCGCTGTGCTGGCCCTGTCACCGTAAGAAGTCAGCAGGATGGAAGCTCGGTCCAACGCTCCCGAACGGCAAGCGCAGCCTCGAACCACCCGGCGCGAGTCAGCGTGCCGGGACGAAGCCCGCGCAGAAGGCACGCGGTGATCGGAGCGTCCGAGGCGAGCGAAGCGAGCGAGTCGGCGCGCAGTGAGCTCGCCGCGCCGGGCGAAGCAGGCGCCATGGATTCAGTGCCAGTAGGAGCCGTCGAGCATCTGTTCGAGGAGGTGGCGGAACATCACGTAGTCGTCGTTGTCGGCGGGCTTCTCGGATTGGCCGTAGGCGATGCCGCGTGCTGTGGTGCGCACCGAGACGACCGCGAAGCGCAGGGCTGCGAACACGTCGTACCACTCGAGGTCGCGCACGAGGTGGCCCGACTGCGCTTCGTACTCGGCGGCGAGGTCGTCGCGGCGCAAGAAGTCGGGGAGACCCGGCATGCCGACGCGTTCGGCGATGTCCTGGAAGAAGTGGTGCAGGAACGCCATCCACGCCAGGTCGATCTCGGCCGGGCCGACGGCTGCCATCTCCCAGTCGAGCACAGCGACCGGTTCGTAGTCGCGCCACAGCATGTTGCCGATTCGGCTGTCGCCCCAGTTGAGCACCGTGGCGCTCGGTTGGGCGGGGCGATGCGCGTCGAGCCAGTCGAAGGTGCGCTCGATGAGTGGGAAGCGCTCGTCGCCGCGCGCCCATTCGTAGTACCAGCGCTGGTAGCCCACGGCCTGGTCGATGGCTTCGACGCCGTGCTCCGGGCGGTCGAGGAAGGCCAGGTCGGCGTTGGCGGGCGTGATCTCGTGCAGGCGGGCGAGCACCGACGCGGCCGATGCCTGCATGCGGGCGCGTTGCTCGTCGGTGCCGTCGAAGACCCAGCCACCGAAAAGGTAGGGCGGCACGTCGGTCGGCACCACACCGTCGATGCGGTTCATGACCAAAAAGGGCGTGCCGACCCACGCCTCGTCGGCCTCGTAGAACGGGGTGGCCGGCACGGGAACGTCAGTGTGCTCCGCGACCACGTTCATGGCGCGCTTCTGGAGCTCGAGGTCGTAGGCCGGGAACACCGGGTACAGCGACGGCAGCGGCGCGAGTCGGGCCACGCACGGCTCCGGAGCCACGTCGGCGGCCCGCCGCAGCGTGAAGAGCAACGTCTCGCTCGACATCCCGTTGCCGTCGGGAGCCTGCACGTCGGTGACCGTGGCCTCGGCACCGACCGCCTTCGTCGCCCACGCGCCAAGACGTTCCGTGATCTCCGCCGGGTCGCGCCGCCAGGGCGTGTCCATGTCGCGGTATTCGAGGTCCGCCATGACCGGATCGTAGACAACGACGGTTGCATGAGCACGTCGTTCGGGGCCACCATGCCGTCATGACCACCGGCACCTCCACGGGCACGGGAGCCGCAACCCAGCCCGACATCTACAGCCCTGACGTGTACGCGGTCGCGCCGCCTCACGAGGCGTTCGCCGAGCTGCGACGGACCGAACCTGTCTACTTCCAGGAGATGGACGGCGAACCGGGCTACTGGGCGGTGCTCCGCCACGCCGACGTGGTGCATGTGGCCCGCGAACCGGTGCTGTTCTCGGCCTCCGAGGGCGGCGTGGTGCTCGAGAACCTCGATCCGGTGAACCTCGAGATGATGCGCAACATGCTGCTCGCCATGGACCCGCCGCGCCATGTCGACTACCGGCGCCCGCTCTCCCCCAGCTTCAAGGCGCGCGTGATCGGCAAGCTCGAAGACCGGATCCGCACGATCTGTCGCGAGATCATGGACCGCGCCGCCGGCCAGGGCGACGTGGAGTTCGTGCACGAGGTGACGGCGCACCTGCCGTCGCAGGTGATCGGCGAGCTCATGGGCTTGCCGCGCGAAGACTGGCCCACGATCCATCACCTCGCCGAGATGCAGACGAGCGGCCAGGACGCCGATCTCGTGGCCGAGAACAGCGACTACATCGCCGCGTCGGGGCAGCAAGCCTCGATCGACATGGCGATGTACGCGATCGGCTTCGCCACGCGCCGGCGGGCGGAAGCACCCCGCGAAGACCTCACCACGTTGATCTTGGAGAGCGACTTCGGCGGCCATCCGATGAGCGACATCGACTTCGGCAGCTTCTTCGTGCAGCTCGTCACCGCCGGCAACGACACCACCAAGACGATGCTCTCGTCGGGGCTGCACGCGCTGCTCACACACCCCGACCAGCTGGCCGAGCTGCGCGCCGACCCGTCGCTCATCGGCGGTGCCGTCGAGGAGATCTTGCGCTGGGCGAATCCGCTGCACTACTTCCGGCGCACGGCCTCGGCCGACACGGCGATCCGTGGAGTGCCGATCAAAGCCGGCGACAAGGTGGCGATGTACTACACGTCGGCGAACCGCGACGAAGCCGTGTTCAACGATCCGCAGCGCTTCGACATCCACCGCAGCCCGAACCCGCACCTGTCGTTCGGCATCGCCGAGCACTATTGCCTCGGCGTGCACCTCGCGCGCCTCGAGGGCCGTGTGTTCTTCGAAGAGCTGCTCGCCACGTTCCCGACGATCGAGCTCACCGGCGCGCCCGTGCGCACGCGATCGAACCTGAACAATGCGCTCAAGCGCCTGCCGGTTCGCTTGTCTCGCTGACCCGCACGACATGCGTCTCGCCGGTGTCGACACCCGACGTCATGTCGACGGTGTCCTGCGACTCGCGCCGTTCCACACCCGGTGAGTGACGGGTCAGCTCGGCGCGCTCCGCGGCTGCGTCGAGGATCGCCTTGGCCTGCGCGTCAGGATCGTCGCTCCCCACATCGCGTTCTTCGGGGGTCGGCTCGCGCTGCGGGTACGTCTCGAGCTTCGGGTCTTCAGCACCAGGCATGGTGGGGTTGTACCCACCGTGCAGGGGCCGAACCGGCGTTCAGCTCGCGCGGGCACCCTTGAGCAGTGCCTCGTTGGGCTTGTCGGGCAGCTCGGTGAGCGGTTGTGCGATCTCGCCCACCGTGGGCCCGTACTCCTTGGCGAGTGGCTGCAACGCGCTGAGGTCGAAGTTGTAGAGCGATGCCACGGTGCCCGCGAGCACCTGCTGCAACGTGGTCGGGTCCATGTCGCAGAAGAGCTGACGGAGGTGCTCACGCGTGTACGGCCCGGTGCCTTCGTCGTGCGGGTAGTCGCTCCCCCACATGAAC
>JADGOO010000035.1 GCA_017882905.1 Acidimicrobiia bacterium
GAATAGTCGGGATGGCGCGCAAGCTGCCCCTCCCCGAGGGCACCTTCGCCGTCGGCGCGGGCATCGCCGTGAGCGGGATCACCGCGTACGCCTTCCAGGTGCTGGCGTACCGGCAGCTCACCACCCCGCACAACACGATCGACTACAGCGCGATCTTCGGCCTCTGGGTCGTCGTGTTCATCCTCACGCCCGGCTTCTTCCAACCCCTCGAGCAAGAGGTCGGCCGGGCACTCGCGCACCGACGCGCGCAGGGCATCGGCGGCGCGCCGCTCGTGAAGCGCGCCGCGACCCTCGGCGGGATCCTCGCGCTGTTCGCGGTGGTCGGCTCGGTCGCGGCGATCGGGCCGATCCGGAGTCGGGTCTTCAACCACGACACCGTGCTCTTCGTGTCGCTCCTCCTCGGAATCGTCGTGTACTACGCGACGTACATCGTGCGCGGCACGCTCGCGGGCAACGGCCGATTCGGCCCGTACGGGATGATGCTGGGCGCCGAAGGCGTCGTCCGTCTGGTCGTGACGATCGGGCTCGTCGTGGTCGGTTCCCGCACGCCGGGGCCCTACGGGCTCGCGCTCGTGTTGCCGCCCATCGTCGCCATGGCGGTCGCGCTGCGCGGACAGAAGCGGTTGCTCGAGCCGGGGCCGACTGCGCCGTACTCCGAGCTGTCGTCGGCGATCGGCTACCTGCTGCTCGGCTCGGTGCTCTGCCAGGCGCTGTCGTATTCGGCCTACCTCGTCGCGATCACGCTCGAGACCCACGCGCAGGCGACGAAGGTCGGCAAGTTCGCGGCGGGCATCCTGATCGCGCGCATCCCGATCCTCGGCTTCCAGGCCGTGCAGGCCGCGCTGCTGCCCAAGCTCGCCCGGCTCGCGGGCGAAGGCCGCGACGACGAGTTCCGCAAGGCGCTGCGCCAACTCGTGATGATCGTGCTCGCGGTCGGAGTCATCGGCGTGGTCGGCAGCTTCACGGTCGGCCACTTCGCCGGCCGCCTGCTGTTCGGAACGAGGTTCACGCTCGGCAACCGCGATCTCGGCCTCCTCGCCGTGGGCAGTGGCGGGTTCATCTTCGCCCTGACCCTGGCCCAGGCCCTGATCGCGCTGCGCAGCTACGCGGCGGCGGCGCTGTCGTGGCTGGCCGGCGCCGTCGGTTGCGGCATCGGCATCGTGAGCGCGCACGACCTGTTCCTCCGGTCGGAGCTCAGCTTCGGCGTCGGAGCGGTGTTCGCGGCGGTCGCGATGCTCGTCTGCCTCGGGCTCCGGCTGCGGTCGGGCGTGCCGATGGGCACCATGGAGCGACTCGTGACCGGCCTCGAGACCGAAACCCTCGAGCTCTGACGAGCTCTGCCCAGCCGGTGCAAACGCACTAATTGGCCCGTACACTTGCTCCGGCGTGGGCATCGAGGTTCCGGGCGGGGGGGTCGAGGCAGTGGAACATCGATCCCCCGCGCTCCTACGGCTCGCCCGGCCCAAACAGTGGGCCAAGAACGTGCTCGTCGTCGCGGCGCCGGGCGCCGCCGGCCTGCTCACCCACGCCCAGCCCGCCTTCCGCACCCTGATCGCCTTCCTGTGCTTCTGCCTGGCGGCGAGCAGCACGTACTTCCTCAACGACGCCCTCGACGTCGAGGGCGACCGTCACCACCCTCGCAAGCGCAATCGCCCGGTCGCGGCCGGCGAGGTGAGCCCGCGCACCGCCGTGTTCGGGAGCATCGCTCTCGCGGTGGCCGCGCTCGCGCTCTCGTTCGCGGCGCGCTGGCAGCTCGTGCTGGTGATCGGCGGCTACTTCGTGTTGCAGGTCGCCTACAGCACCTGGCTCAAGCACGAGCCCGTGCTCGACCTCGGCGCCGTCGCCTGCGGCTTCGTGCTCCGAGCGATCGCCGGCGGCATCGCAGTAGGTGTCGCGATCTCGCCCTGGTTCCTCATCGTGGCGGGCGCGGGCTCGTTGTTCATGGTCACCGGCAAGCGCAGCGCCGAGCTGCGATCGCTCGGAGACGGCGCGACGAGCCACCGCCGTTCGCTCGCCGCGTACACCGAAGGATTCCTGAGCTACGTGCGCGCGGTTTCCTCCAGCGTCGCGATCCTGGCCTACTGCCTGTGGGCCTTCGAGAAGTCGGCGGCGGTCGGCGAGCAGGCGTGGTTCGAGATCTCCATCGTGCCGTTCGCGCTCGGAATCCTCCGCTACGCGCTGTTGCTCTCGCAGGGCGAGGGTGGGGCGCCGGAGGATCTCGTGCTCTCCGATCGCGTGTTGCTCGCAATCGGTCTGGTGTGGGCGGTGTGCTTTGCGATCGCGGTGCACGGTGGCCGATGACTGAGCACCTCGTCACCGAAGACACCGCGAGCAGCGAAGTGCTCACCGGATGGGGACGGACCGCGCCCACCCGCGCCGACGTGTGGGAACCGCGCCGCACCGACGAAGTGCTCGAGCTCGTGACGAAGGCGTCGCGCGCGGCCGGGGGCCGGGGCATCGTCGCCCGCGGCCTCGGGCGGAGCTACGGAGACGCCGCGCAGAACGGCGGCGGCGAGGTCGTGCGGTGTACCCAGCTCGATCGCATCCTGGAGCTCGACGTCGTGAACGGCACGTGCACCGTCGAGGCCGGCGTGAGCATGGAGATGCTCATGCGGACGTTCCTGCCGCTCGGCTGGTGCCCGATGGTGCTGCCCGGTACCCGCCACGTGACGGTCGGCGGCGCAATCGCGTCCGACATCCACGGGAAGTTCCGGCACGGCTCGTTTGCCGACTCGGTCAAGAAGATGACATTGGTGACGCCGGAGTGCGGAGCACTCACCGTCGAGCCCGACAGCGACGTGTTCTGGGCCACGGCGGGCGGCATGGGTCTCACGGGCATCGTGACCGAGGCGACGCTGCAGCTCCAACCGGCCGACACTGCGTACATCGTCGTCGACACCGAGCGCGCGGCCGATGTCGACGACTGCATGGCACGGATGCTCGACGGCGACCACCGGTACCGGTACTC
>JADGOO010000249.1 GCA_017882905.1 Acidimicrobiia bacterium
CTGCAAGCGCGTGAAGCGGTTTCTCGCGGCACACCGTGTCACGTACGACAACGTCGATATCGACGAGCACCCGGAAGCGATCGCCGAGCTCAAGGCGCGCCAAGACGGCGGCCAGTTGATCCCCACAGTCGTCTACGCCGACGGCACGTTCGAGGTGAACCCGAGCGACGAGGCGCTCGCCGCGCGTATCGGACTCACCGTCGAGGCCGATCGTTCGGCGTACGACCTCGTCATCGTGGGAGGTGGGCCGGCCGGGCTCGCAGCCGCGATCTACGCAGCGCGCGAAGGCATTGACAGCATCGTCGTCGATGCGAGCGCGCTCGGCGGCCAAGCAGGGGTCAGCGATCGGATCGACAACTACCCGGGATTTCCCGATGGCATCTCCGGCGCGGAGCTGGCGGAGCGCTTCGTCGCGCAGGCGCGCCGCTACGGCGTGGAGCTGCTCTCGGCCGTGTCAGTCGCCGACCTGGAGCGCGACGGCGACGATCTCGTGATCACACTCTCGTCGGGGCAGCAGCTCACGTCGCACGCAGTGATCGTGGCCACCGGATCCACGTACCGCCGGCTCGACGTGCCCGGCGAAGATGAGCTCATCGGCGCCGGAGTGCACTTCTGCGCCACGTGCGATGGTCCCTTCTACCGGGGCGCCGACGAGGTCGTCGTGATCGGTGGTGGGAACTCGGCGCTCGAAGAAGGCCTGCACCTCTCGGAGTTCGCCGACCAGGTGCGCGTGCTCGCCCGATCCGATCTCTCGGCATCGCCCGTGTTGCAGGCACGGGTTCGCTCGGATCCGAAGTTCCTCGTGCATACCGGTGTCGACATCGTCGAGCTCGAAGGCGAGCGCGGCAAGTTCGCCGCGGTGGTGGCGCGTGACCGCGCCAGCGGTGAGACGCAACGGTTCCCAGCCGCGGCGGCGTTCGTGTTCGTGGGCCTCACGCCCAACAGCGCGTTCCTCGGCGACGCGGTGGAGCGGGATGCGGCCGGCTTCCTTGTGACGAGTCCCACGATGGAGACGTCGCTGGCGGGCGTGTTCGCGGCCGGCGACGTGCGCTCCGGATCGACCAAGCAGCTCGGCTCCGCGGTCGGCGACGGCATCGCGGCCCTGCTCATGATTCGTCGCTACCTCGAAGACCATCACCACAAGGCCGTCGCACTCGTCGACGCGTGAGGCCGCGCTTCGCCGCGCTCGGGCGGTAGTGCGGTCAGGTGTTCGTCGCGGCTGCGATCTGAACGACGAGCTTGCCGAGCACCGTCCCCGCGGCGACTGATTCGACAGCGTCGGGGAGCGCGTCGAATGGCACGACGGTGTTGTAGCCGCCGAGGGCGCCAGTGTCGGCGAGGGCGAGCAACGCTTCGTGGTCGGCGCGGTTCTCTTCGTCGGTGTAACCACTCGCGTAGACACCCACGAGCGACATGTTGCGGCGCACTGCGTCGGCGGTCTTGACGCGCACCCACTGCCCGCTCGCGAAGCCCACAGCAAGGAGGCGACCTCCTTGTGCGACGCCGCGCAGCGCGTTCGCAGCCGGCTCGCCACCGACGGGGTCGTAGATCACGTCGGCGCCGCGCCCGCTCGTGGCTTCGAGGATGGCGGCGGCCACGTCCTGCTGGGTGCGGTCGATCGTGACGTCGGCCCCGATGCGCCGGCAGAGCTCGACCTTCTTCTCACCTGCCGCGACTGCGATGGTTCGCAACCCGAGGGCGTGCGCGAGCTGCAGCGCAGCGGTACCGGAACCGCCGGCCGCGCCGAGGACGGCGAGCCACTCATCCGCTCGCACCGCGCCGCGCCGTACGAGTGCGATCCAGGCGGTCGAGAGCCCGATGCGGAAGCCCGCGGCTTGGGTGTCGCTCATGGTGGCGGGCACTCGATGCAGTGTGTCGATTCGCGCGATGGTCGCATCTGCGAAGCCGCCGTGTCCGTCCATGAAGCTGGTCACGCCCATCAGGCGCGTACCGAGCGCAACCTGCACGCCCGGGCCGACGGCATCGACGACGCCACACACTTCCTGCCCCGGAACGAACGGCAGGCGCGGAGTCAGCGGATATGTGCCGCGGCACATGAACGCGTCGGGAAGGCCGACCGCCGCGGCGCGCACCCGCAGCCGGAGCTCGCCCGGCCCCGGCTCCGGAAGCGCCACCGTGACGAGGCTCAGGGCCTCGCGTGGCGCGCCATGGCCGCGTACCTGCCACGCCCGCATCGAGTCCGCGGAGTCAGTCACGCGGCCGGCCGGCGGGACCCGAGGTCGTGGAGATGGCGATCACACACGCAGCCTGACAAGGACGGCGGGAACCGCGCAACGGCTCCGCACGCGTTCGAGCGTGCGGAGCCGCCGTCGAGCTGCGGTTACCAGGTGGCGAGCCAGCCGCTCGGGGGAGCGGTCGACGCGTTGCACGTGCCCGTGCCCTTGCCGTACTGGGTGCCGGGGCCGGTGACGTTGTCCTGGATCCAAAAGCACGTGCCCGACTTCGACAACCCGGCAAGGATCACCGTGTTCGTGGTGGTCGCCACGCTGAGGTTGTTGGCGCCGGTGGACGCGGTCGCCGCGTCGACGAACGTGAGGCTCGGCTCGACGCCGGCGAGCGCGGCCACGGTGGCCTGCGTGTAGTCCTCTTGGTCCGTGAAGATGGTCTTCGCGGCGGTGAGGCCGTTGCGCAGGCTCGACTGGCTGGCGCGGTCCTGGGCTCGCTGGCGAGCGCCGAGGAACGTCGGGATCGCGATCGCGATCAGGATCGCGATGATGAGCACGACGACCATCAGCTCGATGAGCGTGAAGCCTTCTTCGCCGGCGCGGCGGCGGGCCGCGATCCTTGCTGCAATCATGAGGGTGACCCTTTGCTTGGGGGGACGGAGCTGCGGTGCACGGCTTGCCGCCCTGAGGAAGCTCGCAGATCTGCTTTCGGCGGGCGGGCGGAGCGTCCTTGACTGGTTCACATGGACCTCACAAACCGGTTCGCCCGAGTACCGTTGGCGCGCGTGAGGCCGGAGCGGAGGCGGAGTCGATGAGCACGCTCGCTGAGCACTTGGCGCGTTTCGGTCCCGATGCCTTCGCCATCACGGTGAGCGGCGAGCACCGCGACGTCCGGCCGCACGTGGCGCCGGTCCGCGTCGAGGCCGCCGCCGACGGCAGCCTGAGCGTGCTGCTGCTGCCGGGTTCGCGTACGGAGCGCAACGCCGTAACCCACGAGATCCTGTGCCTGCACTGGCCGGGTCGCGCCGACACCGACGGGTACAGCCTCATCGTCGACGGCAAGGCGGCCGTCGCGCCGGGTGTGCACGACACCGAGCTGCGGCTCCAGCCCGTCAAGGCCGTGCTGCACCGTCTGGGTGCGCCCGGCGAGCAGACGAACGCGTGCGGTCACGACTGCGTGGGCATCAGCTTGCCCTGAACGGTGGGCGCCCGGTCGGAGGACCCGGTGGCGCCGGGGCCGATCTCGGTGTTTCTCGACGCGTCGGCGGGACAGCGCCCGTAGACTGGGACTTGTGTCCCGCTCGCTGCACGAGCGCCGTCTGATCGACATCGGCGACCGCCTCAAGCGGCTGCGCGCCGACGCCGCTGTGCTCGGCGAACAGATCGAGCACCTCGACAGCGAGGCCGACGATGCCGAGCTCCGGGCCCTCGTGTCCGAGACCCCGCTGGCCGACCGTGACGCACGGGAGGCACGCCGGCATGCCGACGCGCACCGCCGCCTGCGCGACGATCTCTTGCGTTCGATCGGCGACCTCGAGCGCGAGCAAGATGCGTTGCTCGACCGGATGGCCGCCGAGCTGCCCGACTGAGGTGCTCGCCGGCCCCCGATACCGTGCGTCCCCGACCCCGCTGCCGGCCACCCTGCCGACCCGCCCGCCCGACCCTGAAAGGCCGTTGCCGGTGAGGAAACCCACTCGAGTCGTCATCGCCGAAGACGAGGCGATCATCCGTCTCGATCTCAAGGAGATCCTCGAGGAAGAGGGCTACGTCGTCGTCGGCGAGACGAACCGCGGCGACGAGGCGATCGCGCTCGTGCGCGAGCACTCGCCGGATCTCGCCATCCTCGACATCAAGATGCCCGGTCTCGACGGCCTCAGCGCGGCGCACGCCATCACCGATGAACGGCTCGCGGCGGTGCTCATCCTCACGGCGTTCAGCCAGCACGATCTCGTGGAGCAGGCCCGCGAAGCCGGCGTCCTCGCCTACCTGGTGAAGCCGTTCCAGAAGAGCGATCTCATCCCCGCGATCGAGATGGCACTCGGTCGTCATGAGCAGATGGTCGCCCTCGAGACCGAGAACGCCGACCTGGCCGCGCGGCTCGAAGCCCGCAAGCTCACCGACCGCGCCAAGGGCCGGCTCATGGACGAGCACTCGCTCACCGAAGCCGACGCGTGGAGATTCCTGCAGAAGTCGGCGATGGACACGCGGCGCAGCATCGCCGACGTGGCTCGCGACGTCATCGACGGACGGCTCGCGCCGAGCGCGCCGTAGGGGGCGCTCGTGCCCAAGCTGCTGCTCCTCGACGGTCACTCGCTCGCCTACCGAGCGTTCTACGCACTCCCGACCGATCTCGTCACCAGCTCAGGCACCGTCACGAACGCCGTGTACGGCTTCACGTCGATGCTCACCAAAGTGCTCGCCGACGAGCGACCCGACGCGATTGCCGTCGCGTTCGACGCGCCGGGTGGATCGGTGGAGCGCTACGAGCTCGATCCGGAGTACAAGGCCGGGCGCCAGGCCACGCCCGATCTCTTCAAGGCGCAGCTCCCGCTGATCCACGAAGTGCTCGACACGTTGCAGATCCGCCAGCTGTCCGTGTCGGGGGTGGAAGCCGACGACGTCATCGCGACGCTCGCCGTGCGCGCCGCCGAGCAGGGCACCGACGTGGTGATCGTCACCGGCGACCGCGACAGCTTCCAGCTCATCCGTGACCCGCACATCAAAGTGCTCTACAACAAGCGCGGCGTCAGCGACTACGCCCGGTACGACGAGGCCGGGATCGTGGAGCGCACCGGTGGCGTCACGCCGCAGCAGTACATCGACTACGCGGCGCTGCGCGGCGATTCCTCCGACAACCTGCCCGGCGTGCCCGGCATCGGCGAGAAGACAGCCGCCAAGCTGATCGTCAACTACAACGATCTCGAAGGCATCTACGAACATCTCGATGCGCTGCCGCCGAAGCAGCGCGAGAACCTCGGCGCGGCGCGCGATCGCGTGTTCAAGAACCGTCAGATGACGAAGCTGCACCTCGACGTCGATTGCGGCGAGGACATCGACGATCTGCGGCAGGGTGCGTTCGACAAGGAGGCGCTGCGGGTCCTGTTCAACCAGCTCGAGTTCCGGTCGTTGCTCCCGCGCATCCTCGACGCCGTCGGCGATGTTGCCGAGACACCCGAGGTCGATGCATTCGAGGTGGTCGTCACCCGTGCCCGCGACGCCGCGGAAGCCGTCGCCCTCCTCGACTCCGCGTCTGCGCTCGATGGACGAGTTGCGCTCGAGGCCCGTTGGGCCGGTGCTGCCGGTCGTAGCCGGTTGCTCGGGCTCGCGGTGGCGACCACGCCCGGCGCGGCGCAGGTGATCGACCGCGAATTGCTTGACGACGCGTCGGTACGAGCGGCGCTCGATCGTCTCGCCGGCGCCCCCGAAGCGCGCATCGTGGCGCATCGCGCCAAAGAGCTGATGCATGGGCTCGGATCGCTCGACTTCGTGGCGCTCGAGCACGACACCGCCGTGATGGCGTACCTCGTCGATCCCGGCGAGGGGAAGTACGCGCTCGACGACCTCGCGCTGCGGTATTTGGGCGTCGAGATCACATCGCCCGACAGCGGCGACGAAGGTCGGCTCGACTTCGCGGGTGACACCGAGATCGAACGGTGCGGTCGCGGCGCGGCGGTCGTGCTGCAGCTCGCCGATGCGTTGAGCGCGGCGATCGAAGCTCGTGAGCTCGGCGATCTCTACTGCCGGTTCGAGCTGCCGCTGGTGCGGGTGCTGATGAAGATGGAAGCCGGCGGCGTGCGCATCGACGTCGACTTCCTCACCCAGCTGAGTCGGGAGCTCACCGAACAGGGTCGACTGCACGAGGCCCGCATTCACGAGCTCGCCGGCGAACCGTTTCTCATCAACTCGGTTCCGCAACTGCGTGCGGTCCTCTTCGACAAGCTCGGTCTCGCGCCGGTGAAGAAGACCAAGACCGGGCCGTCGACCGACGCCGACTCGCTGCAGAAGATGGCCGCCGACCACCCGATCGTGGCGGAGATCCTGAAGTACCGCGAAGTCGAGAAGCTGCGCAGCACGTACACCGATGCGCTCCCGCCACTCGTGGGCGACGACGGTCGGATCCACGCAACCTTCAACCAGCTGGTCGCCACCACCGGTCGCATCTCGAGCGAATCACCGAACCTGCAGAACATCCCGGTGCGCTCTGCAGCGGGGCGAGAGATGCGCCGCGCGTTCGTGGCCGACAAGGGCGCGGTGCTGCTCACCGCCGACTACAGCCAGATCGAGCTGCGAGTGCTCGCGCACGTGGCCGAAGATCCCGGGTTGATCGACGCATTCGAGCGGGGCGCCGACGTGCACACGGCCACCGCGGCCAAGGTGTATGGCGTGGCCGAAGCAGACGTCGACGCCTTCCAACGCCGCTTCGCGAAGGTGGTCAACTACGGCCTCGCGTACGGCATGGAGGCCTACGGACTCGGACAGCGCCTCGACATCCCGACCGAAGAGGCACGTGAGATCCTCGACGCCTACTTCGCCGGGTTCCCGCGCGTTGCCGAGTTCATGAAGCGCACGGTCGCCGAGGCGATGGCACGCGGGTACACGACCACGATGTTCGGCCGCCGGCGCCAGCTCCCCGAGCTTTCGTCCGACAACTTCCGCATCCGTCAGATGGGGGAGCGCATGGCGCAGAACGCGCCCGTGCAAGGAGCCGCGGCCGACATCTTCAAGCTTGCGATGATCGCCGTCGACCGCGTGCTCGACGAGGGTGAGTTCGCCACCCGCATGATTCTCACGGTGCACGACGAGCTCGTGTTCGAGGTGCCTGAGGGCGAGCTCGACTCGGTCACTCCCGCGGTGTGCGAGGCGATGGAATCGGTCTGCGAGCTGCGGGTGCCGCTCGTTGTCGATCTCGCGCACGGCGCTACGTGGGCCGACTGCAAGTAGCCGGCTCGCCCTCCTCTGGGGACTGACGTGACGACACCTGCGCTGGCGGAGAGCGACGCGGCCGTGGGCCGCGTCTCTGCGTCGCGTGGGTGGGTGGCGACTTCATGCACGCGCGGATGGTGCTCCCCGGCATCACGGCCGTCGTCGCGCCGGTGGCGGTCAGCGCCTGGGAGCGAAGCGCGGTTCGGCGCGCGATGCCGCTTCTCGTCGCGGTGTGGGCCCTGGTCGCAGTGGCCGTGCTGCGATCGAAGGACGACAACCCGATCACGTTCGCCGGCTCGCCTCGCAACGGCGGTGACCTTCGCCGACTACGGATGCCAGCGCGGAGGGCCGATGCGTGTGTGGTTCACGGGGCCCGGCGTGTGCTTCGGCGAGACCCGCGTCGACGAGCCGCGCCGGCCGGGACTTCCCCGCACCGTCGTGGCGAGCTTCGGGGTCGGTATCGGCTCGGACGCGCTCGGACCCGATGTGTACGTGCTCGACATGCTCGGCCTCGGAGATGCGTTCACGTCGCACCTCCGACACCGCCCCTGACCAGGTCAAATGCCCGAATGCCGGAACTGGCCGGGGACCGCGGATGGCCTGTGAGGTCGTGCGAAGCCGTGTACAGTTTGCGGCTCGACGAACCGCTTTGTCGGGCGGCGCCCGTCGGGTCCGTCTGCTCATCGCCGGTCACGAAGGGCCACCGTGAAGTGGTACGGGCTCGTCGAATCGAAGCATGCCCCGGGAGCGCGTTCGCGGTTGCCTGACCGCCTCTCCGCTGCCGTCACGACGCTGCTGGCGATAGCGACGGTCATTGTCACCGCAGTGCGTCTCGCACTGGCGGGATGGGTTCCGCTGACCGACGACGCCGTGATCAGCCTGCGCACCCAGGACGTGTTCAGCCGCCATATCCCGCTCGTCGGAATGCCGTCGACGCTCGCCGCCTACGCGCCCGGTCATGCGGCAAGTCACCCGGGTCCGCTCGAGTTCTTCGTGCTCTCCGTTCCCTACGCCCTATTCCATCGCTCGCCGAGCGCGTTGCTCGCCGGCGTCGCAGCCCTCAACATCGCGGCGATCGTTGGCATCGCTTGGGGCGCGCGCCGCCTCGGCGGCACGGTCGCGACGACCATCGCGATGGTGTTCGTCGGCGCGCTCATCTGGGGCATCGGAAACGGAGCCACCGCCGACGTGTGGAACCCGGCGGTCGCGCTGCTTCCCTTCGCGCTGTTCTTGGTGCTGTCGTTGTGCGTGGCTCGCGGCGACATCGTCGTGTTCCCCGCGCTCGTGCTCGCCGGCAGCTTCGCCGCGCAAGCCCATCTCGCCTACGTGGCACCCGTCGGCGTGGTCGGCGTGTGGGCCATCGCGACCTTCGCGGTCCACGTCCGACGCCTGTCGAATGCCGAGGCCCCGGCTGGCGTCGTGCCCGTCGCGCAACGACGGCCTTGGATCGTGTGCATGACGTCTGCGGCCGTGTTCATCGCGTGTTGGTTGGCGCCGATCGCGCAGCAGCTGGGCGGCCACAATCCGAACGTCACGGCGATCGTGCGTGGCGCGCGGTCCAACCGATTTCCGTCCGCGGGTTTCGCTTTCGGTGTCACGACCGTTGGACGTGTCGTTGGCTTGCCACCTCCGTTCGGGTTGCGGCCCACGGCAAACGGCGCCGCGACTGTGACGGGCGCGACGTTCGCCGACGTTGCGCGGTTCGTCGTGCCGTGGACCTTGATTGCGCTGGGCGCGATCGTCGCATGGCGGCGCCGTGACCGCCTTGCGGGCGCAGGCGTGATCACGGCTGCGCTGGCTCTCGTCATCGGTGCCATCACCACGATGCGGGCGCCGGTGGTGCCGGGAACCCATCTGGTGTTTATCTACAACGTGCGATTCTTGTGGCCGATCGCCATGTTCTTTTGGTTCGCGGTCGTCTTCGCGGCTTGGCAGCTGGTTGGTGCGTCTCGTCTCGTCGCCCGCAGGGCTGCGATGTCCGTCGAGGTGGGATGCATCGCCGTGTTGGTCATCGTGCTCTTGACACGTACGTCCGCACCAAAGGCTCCGGACATGGAGCTGACCCGAGATCTCAACTCTGCCCTGGTCGCACAGGTGCACGCGCCCGGCGCCTACGTCATACGTTCGTACGGAGGATCGGGTCTCTCGTTCGTCTCGGTGTCGGACACGGTCGCAACGGGCATCGCCGCCGCGCTGGAGCGGCGCGGTGTCCACGCCTACATGTTTCCCGGGCCGCAGGTGACCGAGGCAACCTGGGGGCGTCGCCTGTACACGGGTCAACACGTTCTGGGCACGGTGTGGATCGTGAGCGGTGATGGCCCGAGGCCAACCGCGACGGCTCGAGTGGTGGGCGCGGCGACAGCCACGACCGCGGGCGACCGCGCGCTCGAACGGCGCCTCTTCGGGCAGCTGCGCGTGGTGTTGGAGCGCAGCGGCGTGCAACCGACGGCGAGCGGGCGGCGCGTGCAGGACGGCCGCGCGGCCGACAGCGGCGGCGGCTCACGCGCGGAGCTTGCGGCAGCAGTGCGCGACCCGGTCGCGGCGCTGACCGACGGCTCGCTGGAAGCACTCGTCAGCGCGAAGCTGATCGACGCGCCCGGGCTCGACGACGCCACGCTGCGCCGCTACGAAGCGTTGCGCCAGCTCTCGATGCCCGCCTGGCGGGTAACGGCCTACATCGACGGGCCGCCAGGCTGAGCCGACATGCTCCCAGCCTCGGTCCCGCGGGTTCGGTGACGTCGTCGAGCACGACGTCACCGCGGCAGTGGGATTGGGTCTTGCTTCCCTCACTCACCGTTCCGACCACATCGCTTCTGAGATCCGCCGCGGGGAGCCCATCCTTGTAAAGCTTCATGGCCGCGTCGAAGAGATGCCGGAGGTGGTTCTCACCCGACGCGATTACCTAAGGCTCAACCGGGCCGGTGCTGCGACCCTCGACGCAATCCGTTCGCTCTTTGGAACGCATGCCGTCCTGTTCGTCGGCTACGGCCTGGGCGACTCGGATGTGCTGCTCGTGCTCGAAACCGGATCCGGACCCTGCGATCCGGAAACGCATTTCCTGCTGACGCGCTGCGAGCGCCCAGAGTGGGAGCTAGAGGCCTTTCGCGAGTACTACCGCGTGATTTGTCTTCAACACGACCCCCGTCGAGCGGCTCATCACGGTGTTGGAAGAACTCCGCGATCTCGTGCGCGCCCAATGGGAGGCACCCGGCATCCACACGTGACGGCGGTGTGGACGCCGTCGATCCATGGCCATCATGCCGGGGCGGTACTCCATCGTTCACCCGCCAGTCGGGATCTTCGCTTGACAGCCCTCCGGCTGGTGCATCGCGGCGTGGTCGCCCACGAAAAGCCGCTGCCGATCCCGTGGGTGGCGGCGCGCTTGCTCGACCCGAAGACCGATCCGACCGCCGCCGAGTTCCCGCTTCCGACGTTCTTCGTGGCGCGGCCCCTCGACTACCCGACGGGCTCGTTCGCGAGCCGTGTCGATGCGGCCCGCCGCGCGCTCGACTGTGGCGACGTCGCAGCCCTGTTGCGGCGCGTCGACGATCCCATGACGCCGTCCCGGTTCATCGGGAACCTGTGGCATGCCTTCGACGACACGCGTCTGCGGATCTCCGCCGAGCCGATCGACGCCGTCCGTCAGTTCTGCCCGAGCTGATCCGGAGACTTGTCGCGACGCCCGTCGCGGTCACCACGACGCCGACCGCTATGCCGATCGATCGTGTGTGCGGCAGAACGCGTGCACGACGGAGTCGTCGAAGTGCGAGCCCGCACCCCCGATGAGGTGGGCCATGGCCGCCTCACACGCGAAGACGTGCGGCCGGTAGTGGCGCTGGTGTGTCAGCGCGTCGTACACATCGGCAACGGCCACGATGCGTCCCGCGAGCGGGATGTCGTCGCCGGCAAGGCCGTCGGGATATCCGGCGCCGTCCCAGCGTTCATGGTGTGCGCGCACGGCGGCCGCGACCGGACCGAAGTCGGTCGACAACGAGTTCAGGATCTCGGAGCCGACGGAGGGGTGCCGCCGCACCTCGAGCCACTCGCGCTCACTGAGTGGGCCGAGCTTGTCGAGTATGTGCTGTGGGACCGCGAGCTTGCCGAGGTCGTGGAGCAGGCCGGCCCACTGGACCGCTTCGACGGCGGTGTCGGACAGCGTGAGCTCGACGGCCATCGCGCGGGCCATCGTGGCGACGCGCACTGAGTGTGAGGCCGTCCCGGGGTGGTACGCGCGCATTGCGTTCCCGAGCGACGGTTGGATGTGGGCGAGACGAGACAGCGGCATCCGACAGACCTAGACCTGTGCGACGCGAGTGGGCGGCTCATCGGCGACGGTGACGCGGTTCCGGCCGGCTTCCTTGGCATCGAGCAGCGCGAGGTCGGCCGAGGCGAGGGCCGCGTCGAAGGTGTCGTGGTGCGTCGATGATGCGAGGCCGAAGGAGATCGTGAACGCGGGCGTGCGGCCACTTGTGAGCGCGAGCGCGAGATGTTCGCGGAGCCGCTCGATGACTGCGACGGCAGCTTGTGTGGTGCAGCTCGGGAGCACGATCACGAACTCCTCGCCGCCGTACCGGGCCACCACGTCGTTGGGTCGGATCGAGTCGCGGGCGACCCTGGAGAAGAGGCGCAGCGCTTGGTCGCCCGCTTCGTGGCCGTGCGTGTCGTTCAACGACTTGAAGTGGTCGATGTCGCCGTAGGCCACCATGTAGGTCGTCCCGTCGCGTTGCAGCTCGCGCACGAGGTTCTCGAGACTGCGCCGGTTCAACAGGCCCGTGAGCGGATCGCTGCTCGCCTGGAGCTCGGACTTCTCGAAGGCACGCACCATCGCGATGCGTTCCGACGCGCGACGCGCCGCGATCTCCAGATAGCGAATCTCGACAGCAGTGGGCGGGCGGTCGACGAGTCCGGTCGCGTGGGCGACGCCGACGGTCTTGCCCGCCACGCTCATGGGAACGCACACCGCGGAACAGTCGCCGGAGGGGCGCTGCTTGAGCTGCGGGCACGCTTCGAGCGCCCGACTGGTCGGGAACAGCAGCGTGTGGGCGCGAACCGTGGCGGGACAGTCGGTTGGCGACACGACACCACACCCGGGGAGCTCGTCGCCGTCTGCGGCTGTCGTGAACGTTCGACGGAAGTGGGCGCGGCTGGAGTCGGCGACCAGCATCTCCACACGAAGATCGGGCACCGAGAACGAGACGGCCTGGCGGAGCACGTCGTAGACAGCCGGTTCTGCCGGCGCCATGTCCAGGGCCTGCTGCAGCGCCTCTTCGAAGGTCCGCCTCGCCATGGCGGCCCGATCGCCGAGCTGGCGTCGATGGGCCCGCTGGCCGAAGGCGATGGCGCAGGCAACGGCGGTCAGGCCGAAGGCGACATCGAGAGCGAGCACCAACACGCGTCCGGAGGTGAGGTGATCGGCTCCCTGGCGGAGGTCGACGGCGGTGATCGCCGCGAGCTGATCGTTCACGGTCGCGGTCGCGAGCCACATTCGAGTGAAGCCGTTGCGCATCGCCACGACGCCAACTCTGATCAGCTCCTTGGATGCACCTCCGAGGAGTGGCCCTAGGTCCGAGACGGTTGACTGGAAATAGGCGCTCTCAGACGCCAAGAAGGCGGCAGGGCGCGCGAGGCCAACTGCGTCGAGCGACGTCATGATCGCTCGAACCTGGGTTTGTTCCGAGGTGATGAGCAGCGCACCCGTCGCGAGCTCAACAGGATCGATCTTCGCCGCGCTCGCCGAGAGCAACCCGACGTGCTGCTCGATGAAGAGCTGCCAATCGGCGAGCGTCGTTCGCAGGTCACCAACCTGGTGCGTCGCCAGATCGTCCCGGCTGACCTGGCCGAGCTCGCTTCGGCCCGACCCCAATGGCCGAATGCTCAGGAACGCCGAGAGAGCGATCGCGACGAGCAACACGACACCGAGCGACAGGATCCACCGGCGTGCCCGTGCGGGTGCGAGCGGGGCACCCACGGTCGTCGACTTCTCGTGGGTGCGGCCCACTGGCCTACCTGCCTCGCGGCTCAACGCACTGGGGTGTCTACCTAACCGTTCGACGGGCGTGACGACGGCGGTAAGCCACGACCGCGTCAATTTCCACCGGCGCGGCGGCACTAGTCCCTGAACGATGTCGCCGGACGTAGGGCAATGCGGAGCGATCGACTGAGGACCTTCGCCCCTCACCCCGACGCTCGCCCGCCCGCAGACTGCGGAAATGCGCCCTGGCCGCTCGATCGATCCCGATGAGCTCGGACCGTGGTTTCGTCGCCGGCCCGGGTTCGCTGTGGGTGTCGCCATGGTGCTGCACGCCGCGGTCCTCGCAATCCTGCTCCAAGTGCACGCGACCACGGAGTCGGTCTCCCTGCTGTTCGCGCTCCCGATCGCGCTCCTGGCCACAGCGTTCGGCGCCCGCGCGGGCGCCGCGGCCGGCGCCGCAGCAACGCTGTCGATCGTTGCATGGGTCGCAATCGACGACGTCACGCTCAGCGCGTTCGGCTGGCTGACGCGGACAATTCCGCTCTTGCTCTTGGGCGCGCTCGTCGGCGGCGCTGCCGATCGCCTTCGCGAGGCCGCTCGGACAACGCAGCGACTCGCCGCGGCCGAGCTCCGTCAGCGAGAAGCCGCCGAGATCAACGACGCGATCATCCAGCGGCTCGCGGTCGCGAAGTGGTCGATCGAATCCGGTGATACCGCGCGCGGCATCGAGTTGCTCACGACGAGCATCGAAGCTGCTGAGCTGCTCGTTGCCGACCTCCTCGTCGGCCAAGCGCTCCCCATGACGGCCGTCCGGGTACCGGCGGATGCTGGGCGCGCCGCGCGCCTCACCACGGCCGTGCCGCACTGACGCGCGGCCACGAGCGTCCGTTCGACGGCAGCATCAGCGGCCAGTAAGAAGGAGGCGTGGACGAGATGCCGACGCCGGCCGACGGGTGGTTCGACGGCCTCGCCGACTTCCTCGGGCCCGCGTACCTGCGCAACGCGTTCACCAAGGGCACCGAGCAGGAAGTGTCGTTCCTCGTCGACGCGCTCGAGCTCCAGCCGGGGATGCGCGTCCTCGACATCGGCTGCGGTCCCGGGCGGCACTCGCTC
>JADGOO010000250.1 GCA_017882905.1 Acidimicrobiia bacterium
GAAGCAATCCGATCCCGCGAGGATTCGCGCCCGGCCGGCGCGGGCGCACCGGTGGCCGCCGGCCGCGCCAGCAAGCTCCGTCCGCCCGGTCTGCTCGAGCTCGAAGAGCTGCTGTCCGATTACCTCGACACCCGCGTGCAGGTCACGATGTCGCAGCACCGAGGCCGCGTCATGATCGAGTTCGCCACGCTCGAGGATCTCGAGCGCATCTACCGGGTGATGACCGAGGGCAACCGGCCCACGGCCTGAGCGCGCAGCGAGGCTGATCGCGACACTGCCCGGCGCCCGGGCGCGGCGTCAGCTGGTCGGACGGGTTTCGGCGGGCGGCCGCTCGAAGCCATCTTGGATGCCACGCACGATGGCGTCGGCCAGGCAGCCGAGGTCGGCACCGACCTCACTCGGCGCAGGCTGGCACACGACGGCGGCCATGCGAGTCTCGCGGAGCACGCCGAACGTGCGGGCCACCGCGCCCGCCGACTCGCCGTAACACCCGGCGAGCGACTCATCGAGTCGGTGCGCGATTGCCGAGCCGCGCAAGGATCGGAAGGTGGCGATCCCGTAGTAGGCGACGCGGCACTGTGGATCGGTGAAGGGTTGGACGACCAGCGCGAGGTCGACGTCGTGGCGGTTCGCCTCGTCGGCGACCTCGTCGAGCGCGTCGACCACGCGCACCTGCGCGCCGCGGGCGACCAATCCGGCCACGATGGCGTCGCGAGCCGGCGTGTACACGTCGAGCACGGCCACCACGAGCCGGCGCCCGGCCAGACGCCGCGGTGTTGCTTCGAGCTGCTCGCGTTCGCGCACGGCCAGGATCGAACCGGCCGCCAGGCCACCGACTCGTTCCAGGGCGCGGCACGTCTCCGGCCCACAGATCCCGTCGGCCGCGACGCCCGCGGCGCGCTGGAACTCACGCAAGGCGCGTTCGGTCGCGCCGCCGAGGATGCCGTCTTCGCGGCCGGGGTCGAAGCCGAGGCGGTTGAGCCAGTGCTGCAGCGCGCGTACGTCGTCGCCGCGCACCATCGGTCGGCGCAGCGACAAGAGGCGACTACCGAGTGGGCGGCGCGCTTCATCGAGGACGGCCCAGGTATCGGGACCACACACGCCGTCGACCTGGAGGGCGCGGCTGCGTTGGAAGCTGCGGACCGCTTCTTCGGTGGCCGCGCCGAACATGCCGACAGGATCGGTCAAGGGCGCGGCGACACCGACCGCGTGCAGCTGGCGGTGGAGCTCGGCCACGGCGGGGTCATCGGCGCCCCGCCGCAACACGGGCCGGTCGCTCACCCGGGGAGGAACTCCGACAGCTCTTGGAGCAGCTGGGCCTTGCCCTTGGCACCGACCAAGCGCTTCCGCGGGACACCGTCCTGGAAGACGATCAGCGTCGGGATGCTCATCACATCGAAGCGACGCGTCACGTCGGGATTGTCGTCGACGTTGAGCTTGGCGATCGTGAGCTTGCCCGCTTGCTCGCGAGCGAGGTCTTCGAGCACGGGCGCAATCATCTTGCAGGGTCCGCACCATTCGGCCCAGAAGTCGACGAGTACCGGAGCCTCGCTCGCGCCGACCGACTCGTCGAAGGTGGAATCAGAGAGGGTGACGATGCCGTCAGCCATGGTGGGTGGTCCTTCCGTGTGCGATCGGTGCCTCGCCGCGTGGCTGGGCAGGTTCAGGAGTCGTGCAGGCTCTCGAGATAGCGCTCGACCTCGAGCGCCGCCATGCAGCCGGACCCAGCCGCGGTGATCGCTTGGCGATAGACGCGATCTTGCACGTCGCCCGCCGCGAACACGCCCGGCACGTTGGTCCGGGTCGTACCCGGTTCGGTGATGATGTAGCCGGCCTCGTCGAGATCGATCTGCCCAGTGAACAGCGCCGTGTTCGGAATATGCCCGATCGCCACGAAGACGGCTGCCATCTCGCGGTCGGTGACCGTGCCGGTCTCGGTGTCGCGCAGGCGCAGGCCCGTCACTTTGCCGTCACCCAGTACGTCCTCCACGGTGGAGTTCCAGGCGAAGTCGATCTTCGGGTTGGCGAAGGCACGGTCTTGCATGATCTTCGACGCCCGCAGCTCCTTGCGCCGGTGCACGAGCGTGACCGAGCTGGCGAAGCGGGTGAGGAAGTTCGCCTCCTCGAGTGCCGAGTCGCCACCGCCGACCACGGCGATCGGCACGCCGCGAAAGAAGAACCCGTCGCACGTAGCGCAGGTCGAGACGCCGTGTCCGAGGAGCTTCGACTCGCTCTCGAGGCCGAGCATGCGCGCCTTGGCGCCCGTGGTGATGATCACGCTCCGCGCGAGGAGTGTCTCTTCCCCGGCACGTATCGTGAAGGGCGACTGGGTGAGGTCGACGCTGTCGGAGTCGGCCGTCACGAAGCGGGCACCGAAGCGCTCGGCTTGAGCACGGAACTGCGCCATCAGCTCCGGGCCGAGGATCCCCTCGGGGAAGCCCGGGTAATTCTCGACATCGGTGGTGAGCATGAGCTGGCCGCCGGCGCCGATGCCCTCGACCACCACGGGCGCCAGGTTGGCGCGCGCGGTGTAGATGGCGGCGGTCAGGCCCGCGGGGCCGGAGCCGACGATCACCACATCGTGGATTTCGGGCACTGCTCCTCCGTCGATCGGTCGCGCGGTCAGGGCCCGGCGGGCGTGCGCTTCGACCACGCGAACACGCCACCGGCCACGAGGATTCCGCCGAGCACGATCCAGGCGATCCAGGCGTTGTCGTTCGGGCCCGGCGTGGCTGCGTTGGCCGCGATCACGAGCAGGTGGAAGGCACCGATCACCACGAGGACCAGCGCGGTGATGCCGACGAGCGCGGCCAGGGTGCCGAACACGACGACACGGCCCACCGACTCGACGGGCTCCACGACGCGCTCGCGCACGTTGGCGACCGTGCGCTCGATCAGCTCTGCGGTCTCGCCGGCCCAATCGCTCATGCGCCCGCTCCTCGATTCAGCACGGCGAGCAGACTAACCGCCCATCTGGGCGCAGTACCCGGCGTGGCCGGACCGGTCAGTTGCGTGCGCTGTAGAACAGCTCGATCCGACACGTCGCCGCGTCGAAGGCCCATCCGAGCGTGTCGCGACCGTCGGTCGCCGTCGCCACACTCACCGGTTGCCCCCGGTAGGTAGCCACTCCGACCAGTGCGAGGCCGCGTGCGCCGGCGGGCGCGCCCAACCGCGCCAGGCAGCGAGCGGGAGCGGCGGTCGAGCCGTTCGAGGCCGTCGAGGTGGACGGTACGGGCGCAAATGTCTGCGTCGAGCTCGTCGGGGCGGCGGCGCGCAGAACTGCGGCGTGCAGGCTGTCGGTGTTCGTCACCGGGCCGAGGTCGACCAGCGCGCGCCCCGCCGTCTGGGGACCGGCTGCGTTCGCGGCCACCGGCGCGGTGGGCCCGGACGACTTCGAGGTGCTCGTAGAACCACGGTTCGTGAGCGCGACGCCGCCCGCGACCGCGGCGACGGCCGCCAGCACGGCCGCACCCACGAGCGCGCCGCGCCATCGGGGCGCGCGAGCGGTCCGTCGTGGGATGTGCTCGTCGGTGCGCGTCGCCGCTCGCACCAGGCGCTCACGGTCGAGCTCGCCGAGGGACACGGGTTCGCCGGCCGACACCTGCTGCGCGCGGGCCAGCTCGTCGCGCCGAGCCGTGGTGGTCGGCAGCGCGTCGAGCGCGGCGCGCGCGGCTTGCGGACTGAGCCCGTGGTCGAGTGCCGCCGCGTCGAACTCGCCGTCGAGGTCCGCGCTGAGCAGCTCATCGACCACGTCGGGCGGCAGGGGATCTGTGGGTGTGCTCATGTTCACTTGGTTTGTCGTTGCGAGAGGGGTGTTGGGTTCCCGAGCTGCTCGGCGAGTGCCGCACGACCGCGTGCGATGCGCGACCGCACGGTGCCGGGCGGGATGCCGAGCACCGCGGCGATCTCGGCGTAATCGCAGCCGACGAGGTCGCGCAGCGCCACGGCGGCCCGAAAGTCGACGGGCAGCGCGGCCATGGCGGCGTCGATCGCCACGCGATCGGTCACCGTGGCCGCGAGCGCGGGCCCGTCGGTTCGGGCTTCGGGGAGCGTCTCGACCGGCCGTGGGCGCCGGGCCCGGCGGCGCGCTTCGTCGAGGGCGGCGTTGGTGGCCACGCGGTACAGCCAGGTGCTCAGCTGCGAACGGCCGTCGAATCCGGCGATGCCACGCGTCACGGCGAGCAGCGCTTCCTGCGCGGCGTCGCGCGCGTCGTCGGGATCGACGAGCACGCGCCGGCAGATCGCGACGATGCGGTCGGCGTGGCGCCGCAACAGCTCTTCGAGGGCGGCGCGATCGCCCGCCGCGGCGGTGCGCGCGAGCTCAGCGTCGTCGCGTGCCGCCGGACTCACTCGCGGCACGCTACCGGGCTGCTACGACGCGCCGGGTGACTGCTCGAGCCAGACCGCGCCCACGACGCCCGGACCGGTGTGCACGCCCACCACCGGTCCGATCACGCCCACGACGATGTCGCCCGACGGCACGATGGGTCGCAGCATCTCGACGAACTCGTCGAGGTCAGCGGCCTTGGAGTGCAGCACGCAGAGATCCTCCACGGCGGTCTCTTTGACCTTGTCGACGACGAACCGCAGTGCGCGCGAACGAGTGCGCACCTTGCCGCCTGGCTCGACGACGCCGTCGTGCACGGTGATGATCGGCTTGATCGACAGCATCGAGCCCAAGAATGCTTGTGCGCCGCCGATCCGACCGCCCTTGCGCAGGTACTCGAGCGTGTCGAGGGTGGCGTACAGGTGCAGCCGCGAGCGGCGGTCGAGGACCTCGGCCACGATCGTGTCGACATCGGCGCCCTCCCGCGCCCGGCGAGCGGCGTGGATCGCGAGCAGACCGATGCCCATCGACGCGCTCATCGAATCGACGACCTGCACGTCGATGTCACCGTGCAACGACTTGGCGGCGACCTCGGCCGACTGCAGCGTCGCCGACAGGCGCGACGACAGGTTGATGCACACGATGCCCGACGCGCCCTCGGCCGCGAGCCGGCGGAACGTCTCTTCGAACGCGCCGACCGACGGCGCCGCGGTCTCCGGCAGCACCTTCGACTGCGCGAGCCGCGCCCAGAAGCTCTCGGTGCTGAGCTGCTCCCGGTCGATCAGCTCCTCGTCGCCGAAGCGGATCGTGAGCGGGACCACCGAGATCCCCAGCTCCTCGCACAGCTCGGGCGG
The DNA here is from genome assembly GCA_017882905.1 of Acidimicrobiia bacterium. Classification (GTDB taxonomy): domain Bacteria; phylum Actinomycetota; class Acidimicrobiia; order IMCC26256; family PALSA-610; genus Chersky-683. Next base: position 5,182 of record JADGOO010000250.1, read on the forward strand.
CAGGTCGCACGCGCTGTCGGTGACGATGCGAACGGTGCCCATCGACGATCTCCTCACCCGGCCGGTCGGTCCGGGATTCGACCCGGTCTGGAGCCCATCGTTACACGTCGCCGCGCGCACCGCGGTGCCGGGCCATCGCCAGCAGGTCGCGAACGTCGCGCGCACCGGTCAGGACGAGCAGGCCCACGTAGACCGCGCCGGCGACCAGCACACTCGCCCCGAGGGCGGCCAAGCCTGTGTGGGCGCCGTCTCGGCCCGCGATCGCGTAGGCCGCGAGGCCGGCAACAGCCGCCGCCGCGGTGGCTCGGACCGCGGTGCCGGGAACGCCCGACGCCTCGAGCCCTCCGAGGCGGCGATGGAGGAGCACGAGCGCACCGATCGCCGCGACCACGTACGCGAGGGAGTACGAGAGCGCGAGCCCGCGGACTCCGTAGCGATCGTGCAACGCGAGCGCGAGCACGATGTTGAGGCCGTTCTCGAAGCAGTTGATGATGAACGGTGTGCGCGTGTCGCCCATCGCGTAGAACGCGCGCAGTGTGTAGAGGTACACGGAGAAGGGCACGAGGCCGACGGCGAACCCGGCGAGCGCGGCGCCCGTGCGCGCGACACCGGCCGGCCCGAACGAGCCGTGCTTCAAGAGCCCCACCACCGGCAGCGCAACGACGAACAACCCCGCTGCCGACGGAACGATCACGAGGAGCAAGAAGCGCATGCCGCGCGCGAAATCGCGGCGCAGCCGACCCATGTCGGCATTGCGCCAGCCCGATGCGAGCTCCGGAGTGAGCGCCGTCATGATCGTCACCGCGAAGAGCCCGTGCGGAAGCTGGAAGAAGATGAACGCGTTGGTGTACGCGACGATCTCTCCGGACCGCGTGCTGGCGATGTGCAACACCATGGCGAGCGCGATCTGATTCGCGATCACGTACCCGAACGTCCAGCCCGACAGGCGCAGCATGCGAACGACAGCGGGATGGCGCCAATCGAACACGGGCGCCCAGCTCGTGAGCGACCGATGCATCGGCGGCACCATCACCGCTGCCATGACGACGATGCCGAGCGTGGTACCGAGACCGATGATCAGCAGCAGCGTGGTGTCGTGGCGGAGCGGGTCGAGCGTGTCGAGCGTGCCGTAGTGCGCCGCGACCGCTTCGAGCATCACGATTGCAACGACGTTGTTCACGACCGGCGCGAACGCCGCAGCCACGAAGCGTCGCCGCGCGTTGAGTGCCGCGCCCGCCAGCGCCGTGAAGCCGTAGAAGAACATCTGCGGCATGAAGCAACGCACGAGCGCTACGGCGACGTCGTACGAGTTGCGGTGGGCGAAGATGTCCGCGATCCATGGTGCGCACGCGAACGCGACCGCGCTGAGCACGAAGAGCCCGACGAGCGAGAACGTCAACACGGCGCGCACCGCGCGCTCGTCGTCGCTCTCGTACGCGTCGACGAAGATCGGCACGAGCGTGGCGGTGAGGATGCCCCCGAGGAGCAGCTCGTAGACGATGTTCGGGGTGTTGTTCGCTGCGCTGTAGGTATCGCCGAGCAGACCGTCGCCGAGCACGGCGAGCGTGACCGCCAACCGCAGCAGACCCGACACTCGAGACAGCAGCGTGCCGGCCGCGACGACACCCGAACGCGAGACCAACGTGCGACTGTCGGCGACCGTTGCGTCGCTCACGCCGGCGCGCTCCGGGCGCGCCTCGTGCGCCAGATGTGATGGGCCCACCAGAGCGCGAGGAAGGCGAGCGCTCCGTAGGTGAGCCACGAGCCGTACGCGCCGAAGACCGTGGAGTTCACCGTGATCGTCGCCGTGTTGCCCTGGATCGCTCGGTCGGCAGTGGTCAACAAGACGCGCACGCGGAAGCTCCCGGAGGTGCGCGCCTGGACACCCAACAGGCGCGTCGTGTTGCGCGGCCGGGCCGGGAGATCGACCAGGTTGCTGATGTCCGTCGAGCCGTCGGAGCCGAGGAGCTTGTCGCTCTGGAGCGTGACCCGCACGCGCACCGCGCGCCCGGTGTCGTTCGTGAAGGACAGCGGGATCTGCGAACGACGCGCCGTCAGCGTGACGGTGCGCGATGGCGTCGAGATGTGGCTGAGGAACTCGCGGGCATCGCTGCCGATGGCGTCGAGGGCCGCGCCGACCTCAGCCGGGTCGGAGCCCTGCGCGAGCGCGACGAGCATGGCGCGCTCGCCCCGGACGACGCGCGGGTCGCCGGCGCCCACAAGTGACCTCAGGTCGTCGAGGTTCGCGTTGGCGGCGCGCCAGTGCGCGGCGCTGACGGGCGCTGCGGCGCCGTCGTTCGGTGCGAGGTCACGCGTGACGGCCTCGCCGTCGGGGTCGCGGGCCAGACCGACCCGATCGAACCATTGCTCGAGGCGCACCGGTTGCAGCAGCGGATGTTGCACGAGCCCGGCAACGAACGGACGCAGCACACTTGCGCTGACTGGCAGGTCGCCGGGCGCAAGCACCACGCCGCGCGTGTCGTCCGGCACCTGCAAGGCGATCAGTGCGAGCGCGGCGAGCGCGCGTTGCGCGCGGGCTGCCGGTGCTTGCGGCCCGTTCAACAGTGCGAGGACGTCGTCGTCGGTCTGCGCGGCGATGATGGGCGACCCGGGTACCGCGTAGGTGCGGAATCGCGATGCGGAATCGACGGGACCGAGCGACGAAGGCCGAACGAGCATCCGGTCGCTTTGGGCGCGAGTCAGCTGGTCGACGACGGTCGCATCGGCGCTGTCGACGAATGCGGTGCTCGGATCGAGTCGGACGCCGAGCGTGGCGCCGAGCGTGGTGCGACCCACCACGAGCTCGCCGTTGGGTCCGGTGAGCGCGTCGCCGAGTCCGGAGCGCACGATCGCGCTTCGGTCGACGTCGACGTACGGCTCGGCGAGGACTTGGTTGCGCGGCGCTGCCGCGGCAGTGGCGAGCTCTTGCGCGCCGGTCCGCAAGGAGGGATCGACCGTGCTCGCGAGTCGCTGCCAGCTCTCGGCGAGCTCCGGCGCGATGCGCAAGGTGGTCGGGATCGGCGTGGTGACGGCCAGGGCGGCGGCGAGGGCATCGAGCCGGCCGCCCGGCTTCACATCGGCGAGCACGCTCGGATCGGTGGTGCCGTCGGCGCGTATCAGCGGTGGGGACCGGACGCTCCACACCCAGGCGACGCGCAGTCGATGCGTGGCCGGGCCCTGCGTGGCGACGAGCCAGGTGACGAGGTGATCGAGCTCGCGTTGTCGATCGCCGAGCAATGTCAGCTCGATCGGGTAGACGCCGGGCGCGAGCACGGTCTCGGTGGTGACGCGACGCACGTCGCCCGGCTGCTGCAGCGGGATCGTCATGATGCGGTCGCCGTGCGGGCGCACCGGCATGTCGGCGATCTGCTCGCAGATCGGCGAGTCGGTGACCACGCCGAGGTCGTTGCCCTGCGCGGTCTGCACGAAGCGCTCCAACGTCGTGACGGGCTCGTGGAGCGTGAAGCGCACCTCAACCGCTCCCGTCCCGTTGAAGTGCAGGCGCGCGTCGTAGCTGCCGCCGATCGGCACCGAGGCCGGCAGCTCGACGGGAACGAGCGTCGCAGCGGGAGGTGTGCTGCCCGACGGGTTCGAAGTGCCGGTGGCGCACGACGGGTTTCTCGAAGTCGGCGAGGACGACCCGCTCCCCGTGGCGCCGTTGCTCGGCGCGATCACGGCCGCGGTCCACAGCGCCGTCAGTGCGCCGACGATCGGCAGGGCCCGTGCGGCGGCTCGTGCGACCCGCCGGCACCGGCCCGCAGCACGGTGACTCGGGGGCGGCAGGCTCACCGTCGAGCAGCGTAGGCAATTGCGGGACTCCGAGTACGTTCGTCGCCATGTTGGTCGCTGTCGACGAATGGTTCGCGCGCCACGATCCCGGACCCGGACACCCTGAACGGGTGCAGCGGCTGCGCGCTGTGGCCGAGGGGCTCGACGCAGCCGGCGTGCTGAACGACCCGAGCAACCGCCTCGAGCCGCGGGCGGCCACGCTCGAAGAGCTCGAGCGTGTGCACCCTCGCGAGTACCTCGACCGTCTGGTCGCGATGAGCGGCGGTGGCGGCGGCCACCTCGACGCCGACACCACCGTGGGTACCGATTCGTGGGAGGCCGCATGCCACGCGGCCGGGGCGGGCCTCGCCGCGGTCGACGCGTTGCGTGCGGGGCGGGCGAGCACGGCCTTCTGCGCGGTGCGGCCGCCCGGTCACCATGCCGTGCCCGCCCGAGGCATGGGCTTCTGCCTGCTCAACAACATCGCGATCACGGCGGCCGCCCTGCGCGCCGCCGGCGAGCGGGTGCTGATCGTCGACTGGGACGCCCACCACGGCAACGGCACCCAAGACGTGTTCTTCGCGGATCCCGACGTCTTGTTCGTGTCGCTGCACGAGTGGCCGCTCTACCCCGGTACCGGGGCGTTGCGCGAGACCGGGATCGGCGCCGGTGTGGGTGCCACCATCAACGTCCCGTTGCCGGCGGGCACGACCGGCGACGTGTACCGCCATGCCTTCGACACGCTCATCGCGCCGGCGGCCGCCCGATTCGGTGCCGACTGGGTGCTGGTCTCGGCGGGCTATGACGCCCACCGTGCCGACCCGATCACCGGCCTCGGGCTCTCCGCCGGCGACTACACCGACCTGGCGGCCTCGCTGCAGGTCCTCGGTCCGCCCGGGCGCCTGGTGTTGTTCCTGGAGGGCGGCTACGACCTCGCCGCACTGCGCGATTCGGTGCACGCCACGGTGTCGAGTCTGCTGGGGGAGCCGGTACGGCCCGAACGGGCCACGGCCGGTGGCCCGGGAACCGACATCGTCGACGCCGCCCGCCGCATCCACGGCGTCTGAACAGACGCTCGGTGGTAGGCGAAGCCGTCGCAATGAACGCGCGTAGCACTTGAGATCGGGCGCACGGATGCCGACACAAGGAGCCAACAGGAAGGTGCTCCTTCGTGCTCGATCTCGATGAACTGCTCCGCCAGGCCGTGACGCGCAAGGCGTCGGACGTCCACATCAAGGTGGGCTCGGCGCCCGTCGTGCGCATCGACGGCCGCCTCGAGCGGGTGGAAGCGCCGCCCGTCACGCCGGCCGAGACCGAGCGCATCGCGTTCGCGATCATGCCGAAGCCCCGCGCCGAGGAGTTCCTCGCCACGAGCGAGGCCGACTTCGCCTACTCCGTGGCCGGCCTCGGCCGGTTCCGCGTGAACGTCTTGCGCCAGCGCGGCTCGGTGGGTCTCGTGCTGCGCCGCGTGGAGTCGAGCATCCTGTCGCCCGAAGAGCTGGGCCTGCCGCCGGTGGTGCGGCGCCTCGCCGAGAACCCCCGCGGCCTGGTCCTCGTGACCGGCCCGACCGGTTCGGGCAAGACGACGACGCTCGCCGCCATGATCGATCACATCAACGCGACGATGTCGCGCCACATCGTGACGATCGAGGACCCCATCGAGGTGCTGCACACCGACAAGATGTCGGTCGTCAACCAGCGCGAGATCGGCACCGACACTGCCGACTTCCACTCCGCGCTGAAGCGGGTGCTGCGCCAGGACCCCGACGTGATCCTCATCGGTGAGATGCGCGACACCGACACGGTGCGCACCGCCCTCGCCGCTGCCGAGACGGGCCACCTCGTCTTCTCGACGTTGCACACGATCAACGCGACGGAGACCGTCAACCGAATCATCGACTTCTTCCCTCCGCACGAGCAACGGCAGGTGCGCATGGCGCTCGCCGGCTCGTTGCGCGGGATCCTGAGCCAGCGCCTCGTGGAACGCCACGACTCGGGCGGCCGGATCCCCGCAGTCGAGGTGCTCGTGGCGACGGGACGCGTGTTCGACAAGATCACGAACGCCGACGAGACGCACGAGATCGACACGATCATCGCCGACGGCGAGTACTACGGGATGCAGACGTTCGACCAGAGCCTGCTCACGCTGTACCAGCGGGGCGTCATCGATCTCCGTGAAGCGCTTGCTGCCTCGACGAGACCGCATGACCTGCGGTTGATGATCGAGCAGTTCACGCTGGCGAACGCGGCTCAGACACCGGGCACCGCCCAGGGCTGATCGAGCGTTCGCGCGGCCAGCGGTCGCGCGCCGTTCGCTGCCGTTCGCCGAACAGAGTCCGGATATCGGTGACCGGGCCGCGAGAATGGCCCCGTGGCTGTCGTGCCCTCCCGTCTTGCCCCGTTGCTCGGCCCCGGTTCGCCGTTGGTCGAGCTCGGCGCGCGCCTCGTCGATGCGGGCCACGAGTGCTACCTCGTGGGCGGCTCGGTGCGCGATGCGCTCGCCGACCGCCAGCTCACCGATCTCGACCTCGCCACCGACGCGCGCCCCGAAGCGATCGAAGCGATCGTGTCGGGTTGGGCCGACGCGCTCTGGCTGCAGGGCAAGCGCTTCGGCACGATCGGCGCGCGCAAGGGCGGCCTCGACTTCGAGATCACGACGTATCGGGCCGAGGTCTATGTGCCGGAGTCGCGCAAGCCCGAGGTGTCGTTCGGCGACGACATCGTCACCGACCTCTCGCGCCGCGACTTCACCGTCAACTCGATGGCGTTGCACCTCCCTGATCTCGAGCTCGTCGATCCGTACGACGGAATCGGCGATCTCGTGGGCCGACGGTTGCGCACGCCGCTGTCGCCCGAGATCGCGTTCGCCGACGATCCGCTGCGCATGCTGCGTGCGGCGCGGTTCGCGGCGACGCTCGGCTTCGAACCCACCGCCGAGGTCGTCGAGGCGATGCGCGCCATGTCGAGCCGCCTGCAGATCGTGAGCGTGGAGCGCATCCGCGACGAGCTCTCCAAGATGCTGCTCGCCGACGACCCGAGCGCCGGATTGTGGCTGGTCGTGCGCACCGGCCTCGCCGACGAGCTCCTTCCCGAGCTCGCGGCGATGGAGCTCGAACAGGATCCGATCCACCGTCACAAAGACGTGTTGGAGCACACGATCGCGGTGGTCGCCAAGACCCGAGTCGAGCTGCTCGTACGGCTCGCTGCGCTGCTGCACGACGTGGGCAAGCCCAAGACGCGCGGTTACGCGCCGAACGGCGTCACGTTCCACCATCACGAAGTGGTCGGTGCGCGCATGGCGCGCGAGCGGCTCACGGCACTGCGCTACCCGAACGAAGTCATCGAGGCCGTGACCCGCCTCGTCGAGCTCCACCTGCGGTTCCACACTTACCGCATGGGCTGGACCGACTCCGCGGTCCGCCGATACGTGCGCGATGCCGGCGACCTGCTCGACGAGCTCAACCACCTCACACGCTGCGACTGCACGACACGCAACAAGCGCAAGGCCGACGCCCTCGGGCGCCGCATGGACGAGCTCGAGGCGCGCATCGAAGAGCTCCGCGGGTTGGAGGAGCTGAGCCGTCTGCGGCCCGCGCTCGACGGCCGCGAGGTCATGGACCTGCTCGGTGTCGGACCGGGCCCGGTGGTGGGTCGTGCGCTCAAGTTCCTGCTCGACCTGCGTCTCGACGAGGGTCTCACCGACCCCGACGAAGCCAAGCGGCGCTTGCTCGAATGGGCCGGCAGCAACGTGCGCTGAGCCGCTAGCTCCCGAGCTTGCGAGCTTTGACCACGATCGCCTCGGGGAGCAGCGGCGTGGTCACACCGTCGGGCGGCTCCGGTTCGATGAACGCCTCGAGGCCGAACCCGGCTCGCGTGAGCGCCGACAGGATGTCGGACACCGTACGCGGGTACACGTAGAACAGCTCGCCTTCGCGATCGACCGAGATCGGAGTGGGGTCGAAGTAGGAGCGGCGCACCTCGTACCGTCCCAACGGGAGACCGCCTTCGACCTCGATGTCGCGCCCTGCGCACAACGACATCGGGTGCGGGTGCGTGAACACGAAGACCCCACCGGTGCGCAACACGCGGTGCACCTGGCGCAGCACCCGGTCGAAGTCTTCGACGTGGGCAAGCACCGCGATGGCGAGCGCCACGTCGATCGAGTCGGCCCGCAACCACGCCAGCTCGGCGATGTCACCCGTGCGCCACTCGACCCGGGCGCCGTGCTCCTCGGCCAGGCTGCGTCCGTGCGCGACCATCGTGGTGGCACTGTCGACCGCGATCGCGTACGCGCCCTGCAGCGCGGCAGCGACGGCGTTGTGGCCCGGCCCGCAGCCGAGATCGAGCAACCGCCGACCGGAGAGGTTGCCGAGCAGGCGCAGCTCGGTCTCGGTCGGGGGCACGCGGAAGTAGTGGATGGTGGAGAGATCGCGCGGCGCGTGTGCGGCCGCGTGTGCGGCGGAGCGCTCCCAGCTCTCGATCGTGTTCGTCACAGGGTCATCCTCGCTTGTTCGCCCGCCCGACCACAACGATGCCGACGCCGGTTCGGTGATCGTTGGATCAGCTGTCGAGGTAGTACTCGATGCCGAGGTGCGTGATCTGGTCTTCGCCGATCATCCACCGGAGCGTGTTCTTCAGCTTGGTGAGCTGGATGAACAGATCGTGCTCGGGATAGAGACCGGGCGCGAACTGCGGTGACTTGAAGTAGAAGCTCAACCACTCCTGGATGCCGCCGAGGCCGGCGCGCTGCGCGAGGTCGCAGAACAGCACGAGGTCGAGCGCGATCGGCGCCGCGAGGATCGAATCGCGGCACAAGAAGTCGATCTTCAGCTGCATCGGGTAGTTGAGCCACCCGAAGATGTCGATGTTGTCCCAGCCCTCTTTGTTGTCACCGCGCGGCGGGTAGTAGTTGATGCGCACCTTGTGGTACATGTCGCCGTAGAGCTCGGGATACACCTCGGGCTGCAAGATGTGCTCGAGCACGCCGAGCTTCGATTCCTCTTTGGTCTTGAAGCTCTCAGGATCGTCGAGCACTTCGCCGTCGCGGTTGCCGAGGATGTTGGTGGAGTACCAGCCCGCGACGCCCAACATGCGCGCCTTGAACATCGGCGCGAGCACGGTCTTGAGCAGCGTCTGGCCGGTCTTGAAGTCCTTGCCGCAGATCGGGACGCGGTGCTCGGTGGCGTACTCACGCAAGGCGGGCATGTCGACCGTGAGGTTCGGCGCGCCATTGGCGAACGGGATCCCCTCCAGCAACGCCGCGTACGCGTAGAGCATTGACGGGGCGATCATCGGGTCGTCGTTGTCGATCGCCTTCTCGAACGACTCGAGGTCGGCGTGCGCCGGGCCCGGCTCCAAGAAGATCTCGGTGGACGCGCACCACAACATGACCATCCGGTCGACCTTGTGCTCGTCGCGGAACCGCCCGATGTCTTCGCGGATCCCGTCAAGCATCGCGCGCTTGCTCGTCTTGTCCTTGACGTTCGGGCCGTCGAGCCTCTTGAGGTACGCCGGGTCGAA
>JADGOO010000251.1 GCA_017882905.1 Acidimicrobiia bacterium
CCGTATACCGCTACGAGAAGTCGGGCGTGATCCACGGCCTCACGCGCGTGCGCGGCATGACTCAGGACGACGCGCACATCTTCACGACGAAGGAGCAGATGGCCGACGAGCTGGCGTCGCTGCTCGACTTTGTGCTGTCGCTGCTCGCCGACTACGGCCTCAACGACTTCTATCTCGAGCTCTCGACGCGCCCCGAGGCCAAGGCAGTGGGCAGCGACGAGGAGTGGGAGGAAGCCACCGAGACGTTGCGCCGCGTGGCGATGACGAAGGATCTCGAGCTCGTGCTCGACGAAGGTGGTGGCGCGTTCTACGGCCCGAAGATCAGCGTGCAAGCCCGCGACGCGATCGGCCGCACCTGGCAGATGAGCACGATCCAGCTCGACTTCCAGATGCCGCAGCGTTTCGACATGCACTACATCGGTGCCGACAACGAACGGCACCGGCCGATCATGATCCACCGCGCGCTGTTCGGTTCGGTCGAGCGGTTCTTCGGCGTGCTGGTGGAGCACTACGCCGGGGCGTTCCCGTTGTGGCTTGCGCCGGTGCAAGTTGTGGTGCTGCCCGTCGCCGACCGTCACGACAGCTACGCGTTCCGCCTCACCGATCTGATGCGCTCGGAGGGGTTCCGCGCCGAGCTCGTCGACGGTCATGCCGGCGCCCTCGGCAAGCGGATCCGGCAGGCCAAGGTCGACAAGGTGCCGTATGTGCTCGTGGTCGGAGACGACGACGTGGAGCACGGCACGGTTGGCGTGAACGCTCGGGGGAGCGATGACCCCGAGCGCGGCGTGCACACCGACGAGTTCCTGGCTCGGCTGCGCGTCGACGTCGACACGCGTCGCTGACATGACCCTCGAACGGCTCTGGGCCGGTTGGCGTGCGCGCTACGTGAGTGAGCTTGTGCCCGCCGCCGCCGCCGACGACGGCAGCGGGTGCTTCCTCTGCGCGCTCGCCGCGCTATCCGACGGCGATGGCACGACACCGGTCGTGAGCGAATCGACGCTGTTGCTCGAGCGCACGGCGCACACGCTCACCGTGATGAACCTGTACCCGTACGGCAGCGGTCATCTCCTCGTCGCGCCTCGGCGTCATGAATCGGCACTCGACGCGCTCGACGACGACGAGACCGTCGCGCTCGCGCGTGCCCAGCAGCGTGCCGTACGCGCGATCAAGGTCGCCTACCGCTGCGATGGCCTCAATCTGGGCATGAACCTCGGCGTCGCCGCCGGTGCCGGCGTACCCGGCCACCTTCACGTGCACGCGTTGCCCCGCTGGGGTGGCGACACCAACTTCATGACCGCGGTAGCCGAGACACGAGTGCTGCCGGAGTCGCTCGTCGACGGCTGGCACAAGCTGCACGCCGCCTGGCCCACCACGGAGGCACGCGCGTGAGTGACGACGAAGTTCGCGACGAGCTGCCGGAAGACCTCACGGTCGCGAGCGGGTACGTGGGCGCGTACCAGTTCCCCGATGTGCGCCGCCGAAGGATCGCCGCGTCGATGTACGCACTGCTCGCGCTGCTGTGTGCGTTGGGATTCGCGTCGTCGCGCAACAGCGGCCTGCTGCTCGCGGCCGTGTTGCTCGGTGCCGCGACGATCTACCACCTGCTGTGCGCGTGGCCGCTCGCGATCGACCAGACCGAAGCCCTCGCTACGGCGAGCCGCGAGGTCGGCTTCCCCGTCGGCCACGCGAGCGCGCAGGTCACGTGGCGCGGCTTGCGCAGCCGGCCGATGTGGCGGGTGCTCGTGTACTCGGCCGACGAGCCACCGGCCTTCCGCGGCGTGGTGGAGCTCGACGCCGTCGACGGACACGTGCTCTACGCGACGAGCGAGCAGAACCCCGAAGACTGGTCGGTGTTCGGCATCACGACGCCGCCACCACCCCAGGAATAGGGTTCGCGCCGTGCAGAAGCTGTGGCGCGACTTCCTCAAGTTCATCATGACCGGCAACCTGATCACGCTGGCGGTTGCGTTCATCCTCGGCGTCGCGGTCAAGGCCGTGGTCGATTCGTTCGTCCACAACATCGTGGACGGCATCATCGGTGCCGTCGTGTCAAAGCCGCAGTTCACGAACACGTTCAGGATCGGCAAGGGCGTGATCGGCTACGGCCAGTTCCTCACCGATGTGTTGAACCTTCTGATCATCGGTGCGGTGCTCTTCGGCATCGTCAAGGTCTACGAGGCGTATCAGGCGCGCAAGAAAGCCAACGGCGAAGAGGACGAGGCCGAGCCCACCGAGGAAGCGATCCTGCTGCGCGAGATCCGGGATCTCTTGCAGGCGCGCGCCTGACGGTCAGTGGCGGGCGACGGCTTCCTCAGTTGCCGTCGTCTTGATCTTGTCGGCGAGGTGGGCCGGGACCGGGTCGTAGTGAGAGTGGGTGATCGAGTACCGGCCGCGCCCGCCGGTCATCGAGCGCAGGTCGATCGAGTAGCGCATCACCTCGCTCGTGGGCACCGACGCGACGATCTCCACCGCGCCGCCACCCACGCTCGCCGTTCCCTGGATGCGCCCGCGCCGCGAGTTCATGTCACCCATCACGTCACCCTGACTAGCTTCGGGCACGGTGATCACGAGCTCGCTGATCGGCTCCAGAAGGATCGGCGCGGCTTTCGCCATCGCCTCCCTGAGGCCGACCGACGAGGCGGTGCGGAAGGCCATGTCGGAGCTGTCGACGCTGTGCGCCTTGCCGTCGAAGCATGTGACCTTCACATCGACGATCGGGAAGCCGTACACGCCGCCGTGTTCAGCCGTCTCCATCACGCCCTTCTCCACGGCGGGCAGGTAGTTCTTCGGGATCACGCCGCCCACGATCGCGTCGACGAACTCGATCCCCCTGCCGCGCTCCTGCGGCTCGACGCGCAACCATGCCACCGCGAACTGGCCGTGGCCGCCCGACTGCTTCTTCACCTTGCCTTCGGCTTCGGCACGCTCGGAGATCGTCTCGCGATACGGCACGCGCACCTCTTCGGTATCGACCTCCACGCCGAACTTCGTGGCAAGGCGCGCGAGAGCGATGTTGACGTGCGTCTCACCCATGCCCCACAGCAAGGTCTGGCGCGTCTCCGGATTGCGCTCGATGCGCAGCACCGGATCTTCCTCCTGAATGCGATGCAACGCGTTCGCGAGCTTGTCCTCGTCGTTCTTCGAACGAGCATGGATGGCCATCGCGAGCAACGGCGCCGGCGGTTTCGGCAGGGCCAGCTCGACCGCGGTGCCGTTGGCGCAGAGCACGTCGCCGGTGGTCACGTCGGCCAGCTTGGCGACGGCGGCGATGTCGCCGGCCGCGACTTCGCTCAGCTGCTCTTGGTCTTTGCCGCGCAGCGTGAACACCTGGTGCAGTCGTTCGTCTTTCTTGGTACGCGTGTCGGTGAGGTGATCGTCGGGCTTCAGCGTTCCCTGGTGGACCCGGAACAGGTTGATGTGGCCGACGTAGGAGTCGACCACGGTCTTGAACACGAGGGCCGCGGTCGTCGTTCCCGAACCGACGTGCGGGGCCGGCGCCTCTTCCACCAGGAAGTGAGCGAGGCGATCGATGCCCACGAGCTTGGTGGCGCTGCCGCACAGCACCGGGAACACGGTGGCTTCGTCGATGCCCTTGGCGAGCGCTTTGGCCAGCTCTTCGGTGGCGATCGGCTCTTCCATCAAGTAGCGCTCCATCAGCTCGTCGTCGGCGACGACGATGCCTTCGACGAGCGCGTCGTGCACGGAGTGCTCCTCGGCCTCCATCGCGGCCGGGATCTCGCCGTGCTCGCCGGTGAGCGCGCCGTCGCGATACGTGAAGCCGGCATCGTTGAGCAGCTCGACGACACCGCTGAGGGCGCCCTCTTCGCCGATGGGGAGCTGCAGGGGCGCGACGCCGGCACCGAACCGCTCCTTCAGCTGGTCGAGCGTGCGGCTGAACGACGCACGCTCCTTGTCGAGCTTGTTCACGAAGATCGCACGCGGCATGCCGCGCTCCTCCGCCATGCGCCAAGCGATCTCGGTCTGTACCTCGACGCCCTCGACGGCCGACACGACGAACAGCGCGAGGTCGGTGGCCGCGAGCGCGGCGGCGACATCGCCGATGAAGTCGGCGTAGCCCGGCGCGTCGAGGAGGTTGATCTTGTGCCCCTCGATGTCGACCGGCGCGAGCGCGAGCGACACCGAGATCTGGCGCTTGTGCTCTTCGGGGTCGAAGTCGCACACGGTGTTGGCGTCTTCGACGCGGCCCATGCGCGGGACGGCACCCGACGTGAACAGCATCGCTTCGGCCAGCGTGGTCTTGCCGACGCCGCTGTGCCCTACGAGCGCGACGTTGCGGATCCTGTCCGTCGGGAACACCTTCACGAGCGTGACCCCCTCGTTGTCTGCAGCGGCGTCGGGCGCCGCGGGTCCCCAGACAGTGACGCGGAACCCCAGATTCGGTCAAGGTCCCATTGGGCCCGACTCTGGCGCCGGTGCTCAGGTGTACGCCCGGGCTCCGTGGGGCACGGTGGTATCGTCACCGAAACTGCTCGCGGTCGCGAGCAGTCGTCCACCAGAGATTCTCCCGAGAGAACCCCCGAGCCGACCGAGGAGACTGGCCGATGCTCGATCGACGCTGGCGAGCAGGCGTCGAACGCGGGCTCGGACCTCTCGGGCGGGCGTTGGGGAGCGTCGGCATCACCCCGGACGCGCTCACGGTCATCGGGGTCGTGTTCGCGGCAGCCACGGCGGTGGCGGTCGGTTCCGGCCATCTGCTGCTCGGCGCGGTCGGCATCGGCCTGTCGGGCCTCGGCGACCTGCTCGACGGCAACATGGCGCGCAGCAGTGGCCGCAGCGGCCCGCGCGGATCGTTCTTCGACTCGGTCACCGACCGGATCTCCGACGCGGTCGTGCTGGGCGGTTTCGCCTGGTACCTCGCCGGGCGCAGCGCGCACCTTCCCGTGCTCGCCTTCGCCGTGGCGGCCCTGTCGATGCTCGTCTCGTACGAGCGCGCGAAAGCCGAAGGTCTCGGCCTGTCGGCCAAGGGCGGCCTGATGGAGCGCGCGGAGCGCTCGATCCTGTTGGCCATCGCGCTCGTCGTTCCCGGCGCGCTCGTGCCGGTGCTGTGGGTGATGCTCGTGCTCACGGGCTTCACGGCCGTCCAGCGGTTCACGCGCGTGTGGCAACAGGCCGGGCGACCCCCGCGCGCTGAGCACGATCGAGAGTCGCGCCGGCCTCGTCGTGCCCGTTCCCGCCGCCCGGAGCGGCCCTCTCGACCGGAGCGACCCGCCCGAGCCGAAACGCCCCGACTGCGCGAGTGGTGGGAGGCGCGGACTGCACGCGCCGACCGGAGCCGTCGGCGCCACCCGGCCCGGCGCCGTACGCGCCCGTAGTCGCAGCCGCCGTGACCGACCTACGCGGCCGGGCCGTGTATGCCGCCTACCGCACCGGCGCGTTCGCGGCGGGTGTGGTCCCCGCGCTCGTCGCCGAGCCGGCCGCGCGCGGCATCGGACGGGCGTTGAGCTTCGCGATGCCGCAACGGCGCGCGCAGAGCGCCCGGCATCTGCAGCGCGCGAGCGGCGGTGCGCTGTCGGGGTTCGCGCTCACGCACGCCGTCACCGGCGCGTTCGATTCGTACGCGCGCTACTGGCTCGAGATGTTCCGGTTGCCGCACGCCCGGGCGTCCGAGATCGAACGGCGCATCAAGGTCGATGGCTACGAGCACGTCGCCGCCGCGCTGGAGCAGGGCTCCGGCGTGATCCTCGCATTGCCGCACCTCGGCGGGTGGGAGTGGGCCGGCGCATGGGTGCACGCGGTGCACCACCACGACCTGCTCGTCGTGGTCGAGCCGGTCGAGCCGCCGGAGCTGTTCGAGTGGTTCCGCACGGTCCGTGCCGCGCTCGGCATGGAGGTCGTGCCGGCCGACGGCGAGGCCGCGGCCCGCGCGCTCGGGGCGCTGCGCGACAACCGGATCATCTGCCTCGTGTCCGACCGAGACCTATCGGGCGACGGTATCGAGGTCGAGTTCTTCGGCGAGCGGACCACCCTCCCAGCCGGTCCGGCGCTGTTGGCCCTGCGGGCCGGCGCGGCGATCCTGCCCGTGGCCGTGTACTTCGGACCCCACGGCCAGCATCATGGGGTGGTGCGACCGCCCCTCGACACCGCACGGAGCGGCAAGCTGCGCGACGACATGGCGCGCATCACCCAGGCGCTCGCCCAGGAGTTCGAGTCGCTGATCGCGGCCGCGCCCGATCAGTGGCACCTGATGCAACCCAACTGGCCGAGCGACCGCCGCGGGACACAAGCGTGAAGGTGTTGCCGTGAAGGTGCTCATGGTGTCGCCGTACAGCCTCTCGCGTCCGGGCGGCGTGCAGGGGCAGGTGCTCGCGCTGGCGCGGGCGCTGCGCCGTCTCGATGTCGACTGTCGGGTCCTCGCACCGTGTGATGGCGCACCGCCCGCTCCCGGCGTGATCAGCGTGGGCGCGAGCGTGCTGTGGGAGAACAACGGCTCGCAGGCTCCGATCGCCACGAGCAAGGCCGTCGCGCGCCGCACGATCGATGCGCTGGCGCTGTTCGAGCCTGATCTCGTGCACCTGCACGAACCCATGGTGCCGGGCCCCACGCTCACCATCCTCCTCGGATACCACGGACCCATGGTGTCGACCCACCACATCGCCGGCTACGTGGGCCGGGAATGGGCGATGCCGGCCGTGCGCGCCAACCTCGAACGCGTCGACGTGCGCGTGGCCGTGTCGCCGTCGGCGCAGGCAACGGCAGCCGAATCGCTCGGCGGTTCGTACGAGGTGCTCTGGAACGGCGTCGAGACCGAGCGCTACGAGGCCATCGCGCCGACACCGTCGACGCGACCGGCGGTGCTGTTCTGCAACCGCCACGAGCCGCGCAAAGGTCTCGACGTGCTCCTCGACGCGTGGTCGGAGCTGGCGCGCGATGCCGTGCTGTGGGTGATCGGTACCGGGCCCCAGACCGAAGCGCTGCGTGCCCGTGACGTCGCCAACGTGGAGTGGCTCGGCGTAGTGAGCGACGCTGAGCGCGACGCGCGCCTGAAGGGCGCCACGCTGTTCTGCGCGCCGGCGATCGGCGGCGAGTCGTTCGGCATCGTGCTGCTCGAAGCGATGGCTGCCGGTGTGGCGGTGGTGGCGTCCGACATCGACGGCTACCGCAACGTCGCGCGCGACGGCGTCGATGCGCGTCTCGTTGCGCCCGGTGACCCAATCGCGTTGCGCCACGCTCTGTGCGATCTGCTCGACGACGAGCGGCTGCGAGAGAAGCTCATCGCAGGTGCGACCGAACGCGCCGAGGATCTGTCGATGCATCGGCTCGCGCAGCGCTACCTCGACATCTACTCGGGCGTGTTGGCGCGCCGGTGACGGCGTGACTCGTCGCGACGCGCACGCGGCGCTGGCGCTCGCGGAGGTTGCCGCGCACGCGGTGCGCGCAGCCGTGCTGCCGCACCTCGGACAACGCGCCGCACGCGCGACAACTGGGCGCGCGCCGGGTGGCGATGTCACCATGCACGTCGACGAGGTCGCCGAGGCGAAACTCGACGAGGTGCTGCGTGCGGCGGGGTCGGTGGCGGCGTACACCGAGGACCGCGGCTACTTCGAGATCGGCACGCCCGACGCGCTGTTCGTGGTCGATCCCATCGACGGCACCCGCCCGGCCGCGGCCGGGCTCGAAGCCGCCTGTGTGTCGATCGCGGTGCTGCCGCCCGATGTCGATGCGACGCTCGGCGATGTGTTCGCCGGCGTGGTGCTCGAGCTGCAGTCCGGACGCTGCATCACTGCCCGCCGCGGCGGGGGAGCGTGGGTCGACGGGGTGGTGGCACGGTGCGTGCCCGCGCCCGAAGGTCTCGACGCGCTGTTCTGGGGTGCGAGCCAGCGCGGGCGACCGGCGCTGCCGGTGGCGATCGTGCTCGAGGAGCTCATCGACGGCTCGGCGATGCGGGGTGGCTACTTCGATCTTGGTTCGGCCGCCTTCACGATGACGCGCCTGGTCACCGGCCAGCTCGACGCCTACGTGGATCCCGGGGCCCGCATGCTCGCCGAGCTGCCGCACCTCGACGGTGCGTTCCGGGCGGTGGGGGCGGGCGCCCGCTGCACGAACTTCCCGTACGACGTCGCCGCTGCCATCCTCGCCGTCGAGGAGGCCGGGGGCCGGGTCTGTGCGGCCGACGGCACCTCCTTGGCCGACCGGGGTGCGGTCGGCTCCGGCGAAGGATTCGAGGTCAGCGTGGTGGCGGCGGTTGACTCCGACCTGAGCGAGTCCTTGGTCGGCGCCGTCGATCGCGGAATGAGCCGCCTCCACCAGCGGTTCCCATCCCCGAGCCGGGGCTGACGGCCCCCTAGCATCGCTCGTCGTTCCTGAGGAGGAAGCCCATGCCGGCGCTCATCGTGATCATTGTGATCATCGTCGTGCTCGTGCTGCTCTTCGTGTTCTCGTACAACGGTCTGGTCCGACTTCGGAACCGTGTCGACAACGCGTGGTCGCAGATCGACGTGCAGCTCAAGCGACGCCACGACTTGATCCCGAACATCGTGGAGACCGTCAAGGGCTATGCCGCGCACGAGAAGGACACGCTCGAGGCCGTGATCAGCGCCCGCAACCAAGCGGTTGCCGCGAACGGTCCCGCGCAACAGGGTCAAGCCGAGGGAATGCTCTCGAGTGCCCTGAAGGGCCTCTTCGCCCTCGCTGAGGCCTACCCGAACCTGAAGGCGAACGAGAACTTCCTGCAGCTGCAGGAGGAGCTCACCTCCACTGAAGACCGGGTTGCCTACTCGCGGCAGTTCTACAACGACAGCGTGATGGGCTACAACACCAAGATCGCGTCGATCCCGTCGAACATCATCGCCGGCATGTTCAACTTCACCAAGCGCGAGTTCTTCGAGCTGCAAGCGCCCGAAGACCGCGACGTCCCGAAGGTGCAGTTCTGATCCGGATGCTCGAGGGGCTCGCCACGCCGGCGGGCACAGAAACGCCGGCGCAATAGAACATGTACGAAGAGATCGCACAGAACAAGCGCCGCAGCGTCATCATGATCGGCGCGTTCGTGGTGGTGGTGTTCCTCGTCGCGGCCGTCGTGACGTGGCTGCTCAAGTTCGGCGTGATCGGCATCGTGATCGCTGCCGTGTTCGCGATCGGCTCGGCAGCGTTCAGCTACTTCAACTCCGACAAGGTGGCGTTGGCGATGAGCCGCGCCAAGCCCGCCGATGAGCAGACGTACAAGCGGTATCACAACCTCGTCGAGGGTCTGTGCATCGCCAGCGGTCTGCCCAAGCCGCGCCTCTACGTGATCGACGATCCATCACCGAACGCGTTCGCGACGGGGCGCGATCCGAAGCACTCGGCCGTGGCCGTCACCACCGGACTGCTGGAGACGATGAACCGCGTGGAGCTCGAGGGTGTGCTCGCACACGAGCTCAGCCACATCCGCGATTACGACATCTTGGTGATGACGCTCGCCGTCACGATGGTCGGCATGATCGCCTTGCTCTCGGATCTCTTCTTGCGCTGGTCGATCTTCGGCGGCATGCGCGACAACCGCAACGACAGCAACGACAACCCGCTCGGCATCGTGCTCGCGATCCTCGGGTTCGTGTTCGTGATCTTCGCCCCGCTGATCGCTCGTCTGATGCAGCTCGCCTTGTCGCGCCAGCGGGAGTACCTCGCCGACGTCGCCGGCGTGCAGCTCACGCGCTACCCACCCGGGTTGATCTCGGCGCTCGAGAAGCTCAAAGCAGATCACACCGTGGTGCACACGGCGTCGAAGGCCACCGCGCACCTGTGGATCGAGGGTCCCCTCGAGAGCGAGGACAGCGGCCGGGCCCGCAAGTTCGACAACCTGTTCTCCACGCACCCGCCGCTCGACGACCGCATCGCCCGGCTCAAGGAGCTGTGATGCGCGGCGTCCGTATCGCAGCAGCCGCTGCGACGCTGGCTGTCATGGCCGCGGCGTGCGGGGGCGGGTCGAAGCATGCGACCACGTCGACGACTGCGAAGAAGGGCTCCAAGCACTCGAGGGTGACCACGACCACGGCACCGAAGCCGCAGTTCGCGCCGTTGACAGGGCTGCCCGAGGCGTTCGGTGCGGCTGCCAAGCGTCCGGCGCTCACTGTGAAGATCGACAACTTCCAGGCGTCGCACCCGCAGGTCGGCATCGACCAGGCCGACGTCGTGTACGAGGAGGTCGTCGAGTGCAGCATCACGCGGCTCGCGGCGATCTTCCAGTCGCACGTGCCGCCGGTGATCGGACCAGTGCGCTCGGTGCGCCGCACCGACCAGGCACTCGTGCGGCCGATCGGCGGCATCTTCGTGTTCTCGGGTGGCGCGCCGTATGCGTTGCAGAGCATCGCGACGGCACCGGTCGTGCGCTTCGAGGAAACCGCCGCCGGCTCCGCGATGTATCGGGATTCGAGCCGTCCCGCGCCGCACAATCTCTTCTTGCGCGGTCCCGACATCTACGCGAAGGCGCCCGACGCGAAGGGACCGCCGCCGCCGTTGTTCACGTACCGCGCGCCGAAGACCGCACCGGTCGGCGGCACGCCGGTCGCGCACGTGGTCGTCGGCTTCGCGAACGGGTACGCCACCACCTGGGACTGGGACGCCGCGTCGGGTACCTGGCTCCGCTCGATCTTCGGCGGTCCCGACCACGTCGCCAACGGCCAACGGATCGGGGCCGCGAACGTCGTCGTCGAGTCGGTCGACTACATCAACCGCATGGGTGGCGCGTGCGGCGATGTGGGCGGGCAGGCCAACCTCTCGGGTACGGGCGACCTCACGGTCCTCACGGGCGGGCGTGCGATCCACGGGCACTGGTCGGGCTCCGATCCCAACAAGCCCGTCGTGCTGCTCGACACCACCGGCCGCCGCATCCCGCTCGCGCCCGGCACCACCTGGGTCGAGCTGCCCAAGCGCGACATGGTCATCACGCTCGGCTGACCAGCCACGCGAATCGCGTTGGGTCGGCCGGCGGCGCGGGCCGGTACGCTGGGGTCATGTCGGAGCGCACGACCGGAACCGCCCGTGTGAAGCGTGGGCTCGCCGAGATGTTGCGCGGCGGCGTCATCATGGACGTCGTCACGCCCGAGCAGGCCAAGATCGCCGAGGACGCGGGTGCCACCGCGGTGATGGCGCTCGAGCGCGTGCCGTCCGACATCCGTCGCGACGGCGGCGTGGCGCGCATGAGCGACCCGGCGATGGTCGAGGGCATCCAGGCCGCCGTCACCATCCCCGTGATGGCCAAGTGCCGCATCGGCCACTTCGCCGAAGCGCAGATCCTCCAGGCGTTGGGCGTCGACTACATCGACGAGTCGGAGGTGCTCACGCCGGCCGACGAGGCGTACCACGTCGACAAGTGGAACTTCACCGTGCCCTTCGTGTGCGGCGCGACCAACCTCGGCGAGGCACTGCGCCGCATCGGTGAAGGCGCATGCCTGATCCGCAGCAAGGGCGAAGCGGGCACGGGCAACATCGTCGAGGCCGTGCGCCACCTGCGCAGCATCCTCGGCGATGTGCGCAAGCTCACCCAGGCCGATTCTGCGGAGCTCTACGGCTGGGCCAAGGAGCTGCGCGCGCCCGTCGATCTGGTCCAAGAGGTCGCCGAGCGCGGCGAGCTGCCCGTGCCGTTGTTCTGCGCAGGTGGCATTGCCACTCCGGCCGATGCCGCGCTTGTGATGCAGCTCGGTGCGCAAGCCGTGTTCGTGGGTTCGGGCATCTTCAAGAGCGAAGACCCCGCGCCGCGCGCCAAGGCGATCGTCGAAGCCACCACGCACTACGCCGACGCCGAGATCGTCATGAAGGTCTCGCGCTCGCTCGGCACGCCGATGGTGGGCCAGGAGATCGACAAGCTCGACGTGAAGCTCTCCGAGCGCGGCTGGTAGCGCGGCACCCGCCGGGTCGATGAGGCGATTGCGATGAGGCCCCCAGCCCATGAAGGTCGGAGTCCTGGCGCTGCAAGGCGCTTACCGCGAGCACGCCGAAGCGCTCGACGCGCTCGGCGCTGAGGTCGTTCTCGTCCGGCAGCCGCAACATCTCGCCGGCGTTGATGCTGTCGTGCTGCCCGGTGGCGAGTCGACCACCCAGGACAAGCTCCTCGACACGTCGGAGCTGCGAGCGCCGCTCACCGATGCGCTGCGCGACGGGCTGCCGGCTTTCGCCACCTGCGCCGGGTTGATCCTGCTCGCCACCGAGGTGCTCGACGGGCGCGCCGATCAGCGCCCACTCGGTCTCGTCGATGTGAGCGTCCGGCGCAACGGCTACGGCCGTCAGGTGATGAGCTTCGAGGCGCCCTTGGCAGTGCGCGGCCTCGACGGTCCGTTCACCGGCGTGTTCATCCGTGCCCCGCGCATCGAGCGCGCCGGCGCGGTCGAGGTGCTCGCCGAGCACGACGGCGTGCCGGTGCTCGTACAGTCGGGCGCGATCACAGGCGCGTGCTTCCATCCCGAGCTCGCAGGCGACCTCCGCCTCCACGAGCGCTTCTTGTCCCAGGTGAGGTAGCCACACATGTCGGGTCACAGCAAATGGCACTCGATCAAGCACAAGAAGGGCGCAGCCGATCAGGCGCGCGGCAAGCTGTTCGCGGTGCTCATCCGCCAGATCGAGATGGCGGCGCGCACCGGCGGTGGTGATCCCGAGACGAACGCCACGCTGCGCACGATGATCCAAAAGGCGCGCGACAACTCGGTGCCCGTCGACACGATCAAGCGCGCGGTGCGCCGGGGTACCGGCGAAGAAGAAGGTGTGATCTACGAGGCGATCAACTACGAGGGTTACGCGCCGCACGGCGTCGCCGTCTACGTGCAATGCCTGAGTGACAATCGCAACCGCACCGGCGCGGAGATCAAGAACGTGTTCTCCAAGAATGGCGGGAGCTTCGCCGAACCGGGCGCGGTCGCGTGGCAGTTCGAGCGCAAGGGCATCGTGCTCGTGGCCAAGAGCGCGATCGGCGAGGACGACCTGATGCTGCTCGCCGCCGATGCGGGAGCCGAAGACGTCGGCGACGCGGGCGACAACTGGCACATCACGACGCCGCCGACGGAGCTGCACGCGGTGCGCAGCGCGATCGAGGCCGAGGGGATCGCGGTGGTCTCGAGCGATCTCACGATGGAGCCGACCACGAGCGTCGAGCTCGCCGACGAGTCGGCGGCCCGCTCGGTCCTGCGGCTCATCGACGCGCTCGAAGATCACGACGATGTCGAAGCCGTCTACGCCAACTTCGACATCCCCGAGCACGTCCTCGACGCGGTGTCGGCGTGACTCAGCTCAATCGCGGCGGTATGCGCTGATGGCCGGCATCGCCGTAGGGGAGCGGGCGCCCGACTTCACGCTGCCGGGCGTGCAGGGCACCACCCATCGCGACTACCACCTCGCCGACTACCGCGGCCAGGTCGTCGTGCTCGCCTTCTACCCGGGCGACTTCACACCCGGCTGAACCATCCAGCTCCGGGGTTACCGAGACGCCTATGAGGTGCTCGCCCCGGCCGGCACGGTCGTGCTCGGCATCAGTCCCCAAGACGCCGAGTCCCACGAGCGCTGGATCGCGTCGGAAGGCTTCCAGTTCCCGCTCCTCGCCGACGTCGACAAGGCGGTCGGCCAGGCCTACGACATCGCCGGCGGCCCCACTGGCTACCGCCGGTCGGTGTTCGTGATCGACGGTGAGGGAGTGGTGCGGTGGCGGACGGTCAAGCTCATCGGCGCATCCTGGCCTCGGGCCAAGCAGCTCGCCGGCGTGATCGCCCCCATCGGGGCGGCCCTCTGAGAGCGGGGGGTACGCGACCCCAGAGCGCGCCGGCCCCGCCGTTCCACTAAGTTGCGGCCCGCATGAAGGTCACGACCACGGTCAACGGCGCCAAGCAAGCTCACGACGTGGAGCCGCGCACGCTCCTCGTGCAGTACTTGCGAGAGGCGTGCCAGCTCACGGGAACCAAGATCGGGTGCGACACCTCGTCGTGTGGTGCGTGCACGGTCCTCTACGAGGGCGAGTCGGTCAAGAGCTGCACGATGCTCGCCGCGCAGGCCGACGGCGGCACCATCACCACCATCGAGGGGCTGGCCGCATCCGACGGCACGCTGCACCCGGTGCAAGAGGCCTTCCACGAGCACCACGGTCTCCAGTGCGGATACTGCACGGCGGGCATGGTGTTGGCGGCCGTCGGGTTCCTGCAGGAGAACCCCACGCCCTCCGAGCACGACGTGCGCGAGGGCCTCGAAGGCAACCTCTGTCGCTGCACCGGCTACCACAACATCGTCAAAGCGGTGCTCGCCGCTTCGGAGGCCATGCAGTGATCCCCGCCGCGTTCGACTACGTGCTCGCCGGCTCTGCCGACGAGGCCATCGCGCTCGTCGCCGAGCACGGCGACGACGCCAAGCTCCTCGCGGGTGGCATGTCACTGCTGCCGTTGATGAAGCTGCGCCTCGCCACGCCGTCGGTGCTGATCGATGTGGGCCGCCTCCACGACCTCTCCTACGTCCGTGACGGCGGCGACCACGTGGCCATCGGCGCACTCACCCGCCATCGCGACATCGAGACCAACGAGCTCCTCGCCAAGGAGTGCGGTGTGCTGCGGGCCGTGGCCGCTCAGGTCGGCGACAACCAGGTCCGCCACCGCGGCACGATCGGCGGATCGGTCGCGCACGGCGACCCGGCGAGCGATCTGCCCGCCGCGCTGGTCGCCCTCGACGCCACCTTCGTCGCGCGCGGCGCGAGCGGCGAGCGCACGATCGCCGCGAGCGACTTCTTCGTGGGCTTCCTCGAGACCGCACTCGGCGGCGATGAGCTGCTCACCGAGATCCGCGTCCCCAAGGCCGGCGCCAACGGCTTCAACTACCAGAAGTTCAACCGGCGCGCCCAGGACTGGGCGATCGTCGGTGCCGTAGCCGCAACCGTCGGTGGCGCCAAGCGCGTGGCGCTCGTGAACATGGGCTCCACTCCGATCCGGGCTACTGCCGTCGAGGCCGCGCTCGCATCCGGGGCGAGCTTCGCCGACGCGGCCGGCCACGCCGCCGAGGGCACCGAGCCTCCGACCGACCTCAACGCATCGGTCGAGTACCGCGAGCACCTCGCCCGCGTGCTCGTGCGCCGCGCGCTCGAGGGAAGTTGATCGCGTCTTCCATTGCGACGGCTGTTTCCATTGCGACGGCTTCGCCTACCGCGGCGAGCTCCTCCCTTCGCACCCATGTCGCTCCTTCGTCGCCGCTGGGCTGCTCCGGTCGCCGCGTCCACCGTTGTGGCCGCCGCTCTCTCCGAGCCGGCCTGAGAGCTCGCCGCACTTTGTGAGCAAGCATCACGGGACGGTTGCCGCGGTGGTGCTCGCCGCCGGGCAGGGGTCGCGGTTCGGCGGCGATTCGTCGAAGGCGACCGCGCTGCTGCGCGGCGAGGGCACCTACGTCGACAACCTCGACCTGCCCAACGTGGTGCACCTCGCGTTCGTGCGTTCGACGGTCGCCCACGCCGACCTCGTGGGCATCGACGTGTCTGCCGCGCTCGAAATGCCCGGCGTGCTCGGCGTGTGGACCGGCGACGACCTCGACCTCCCGCAGCACACCGGCCTGATGGCCCTGAACCCCGAGGTCGTGCACCATCCGCTC
>JADGOO010000252.1 GCA_017882905.1 Acidimicrobiia bacterium
ACCGGGTTCAGCCGAGTCGGGACAGACCGACGCCGAGTTCCTCGGCGTTCATCACGGGCACGACCTCGACTGTTGCCCCCAGCTGGAGCCAGAACGGCTCGGCGAGGCTCGGGAGTGTCGCGCCGTCGGGCGCGTCGATCACCAGCGTGAACCCGCGACGACCGTTGGCCGGGTGGAAGTAGGCGGCCTCCGGCTTCAACTTCGCGAGGATCTCTTGAATGGTCGAACCCATCGTGCCGTCAAGGACCAGTTGGTTGGTCTTTTCGGTGTCCATCGCGACGTGCAACATGATACGCAAGACGTTGTCTCCTCTTGATGGGCTGGGCGGCACCTCGGTGTCCGCCTCCTCAGACGTCGAACTCTGAGTTCCCAGCGTGACAAGGCCTTGTTACAGAAGCGCATCACCCAGGCGACGACCGCCAAGCGCCTCGGGAGCAGCGATGCGGATGCTTGGGGTGTCCCAGCTGACCAGATTGCCCGCTCGAGGTGCGTTGTGCCACTGACCAAACGAGCACGCATCGTTGGTGCGACGCCCCCCGAACGCCGGCTCGTGGGCGCCGATCGCCCGATGCTGCAGCGGGGTTAACGGTCTAGATTCCGTCGATGGCGGACATCAGCGAGACTCGGTACGCAAAGAGCGGCGACCTGAGTGTCGCGTACCAGGTGATCGGTGACGGTCCGCGAGATCTGATCTTCGTGCCCGGGATCATTTCTCACGTCGAGTTCTTCCACGAGCTTCCGGGCTACACCGAGTTCCTCGAAGGTCTCGCTTCGTTCGCACGGGTCGTGGTCCTGGACAAGCGCGGCAACGGGCTCTCCGATCGAGTCATGGGTGCGTCGAGCCTCGAGGATCGGATGGACGACATCCGCGCGGTGATGGACGCGGTCGGAAGCAAGCAGGCCACGCTGTTCGGCGTTTCCGAAGGTGGGCCGATCAGCTTGCTCTTCGCGGCGACCTACCCAGCGAGGGTCGATTCGATCGTCTTGTACGAGACCTTCGTTTGTTATGGGGGCGTGCCTGGCCACACCGACGTGTGGGAACACGACGCGCACAGAGAGTTCACCGACTTCATGCTCGAGCGGTACGGCACCGGCTGGTCCCTGCTCGGCTTCGGGACCTCGCGGATCGAAGATCCCCGTACCGTCACGCTGTGGGGCCAGGCGGAACGCCTCTCGAACAGCCCGGGCGGGGTTCGCGCGATGTACGAGGCGCTCCTCGAAACCGACGTACACGCTGCGCTGCCGAGCGTGCAGGCGCCGTGTCTCGTCGTTCACGGGACCACGATGTCGATGTTCGAGCAACAGAGCAGATATCTCGCCGAACACCTTCCTAACGCACGGCTGGTCACTCTCGACGGTGTGGATCACTTCCCATGGTTCGCCGACGTTGACAAGGTCGTGTCCGAGGTCGAGGAGTTCGTCACCGGTACCCGCTCAGCCGTCGCCGACGAGCGTGTCCTCGCGACGCTCTTGTTCACCGACATCGTGGGATCAACCGAGCAAGCCGCGACGATGGGCGATCGCCGGTGGCACGAGGTCATCGAGAACTATTACGGCCTGATCCGCCGCTGCGTCGAACGCTTCCGCGGTCACGAGGTCAGCACCGAGGGCGACGGATTCATCGCCCGCTTCGAAGGTCCCGCGCGGGCCGTGTCGTGTGCCCGCGCCATCCGCGAAGGTGTGCAGGGCCTCGGCGTCGAGATCCGCGCCGGAGTGCACACCGGCGAGATCGAGCTCAGAGGCGACGAAGTAACGGGCCTGGCCGTTCACATCGGTGCCCGCGTCGTCGCGCTCGCCGAACCCAGCGAAGTACTCGTCTCACGCACCGTCAAAGACCTCGTCGTCGGATCGGGAATCGATTTCAGCGATCGCGGAACCCACGAACTCAAAGGCGTCCCCGACACCTGGCAGCTGTACGCAGTCGCTGGATAGCCACGTTCTGCTGCCCACGCGACACGAGGTGGCGCTCACCGGGATCTCGTCTGTGGGTGGCGTGGGGTTGGCGCCGATTTCCGAAAGCTGCGCGGGTCTCAGCGGACGCCGACGGCGCGCTGACCTGGGCAATCAACTCAGAGCGGGTGACCGGGATCGAACCGGCATGACCAGCTTGGAAGGCTGGGACTCTGCCATTGAGCTACACCCGCGGTGGCCGACGCGCCGGGGATTGCTCGCTTCGGGCGCACAAGGTTACCGCGACGCACCCTCGTCGCCGCGCAGCCACGGCATGTTCGGACCGAGCCGACGCAGCTCTTCGAGATGCAGCCGGCTGAGCTTGCGGAGGCGGCGGGCGCCAAGCGGCGTGAGTCGCAGCCGCACCACGCGGTGGTCGTCTTCGTCGGCGCGGCGCACGACGAGCCCGGCATCGACGGCCCGGTCGACGAGCTCGACGGTGCTGTGGTGCCTCAGGAACAGGGCCGTCGCCACGTCGCCGATCTTCGGCCCGGCGGGATCGCCGTGACCGCGCACGGCGAGCAAGAGCTGATGTTGCGCCGGAGTGAGCCCGATCGCCTCGGCCTGTTGTTCGCTCCAATGCAGGAACCCGCGTAGCTCGGTGCGGAAGGCGAGGAGGCGCGCGTAGTCGGCGTCGTCGAGATCGTTCCCGTCGCGAGGCACAGATATAGTCGTATCACGATATGTTGCGTCCGGGAAGGCGTCTCTCGCTGTTCGACAACCGTGTGCTCGGTACATCGCGTGAGCTGTTCGTCGCGACCGTCGTGGTCGGTATGGCGAGTGGTCTGGTCGGTGCGGGCTACCTGCTCGTGATCCACGTCCTGCAGCACGCGCTCTGGCCCGAACAGTGGGGGAGCGCCGCAGAGTTCGTCGTGCTCGGTGCAGTCGGCGTTGGCGTCGTGCTGATCGGCCGGCTGCTGGGGAGCCCTGGCGACGTGGAACTGCTGGTCGACAACATCCACGTGTCGGGCGGCATGGAGAACGTGCGATCGCTCCGCTCGTTGGTGCCGATGTCGTGGCTCACGATCTCAGCCGGTGGCGCCGCCGGGCCCGAGGCGCCCCTCGTCACCACGTGCGGCAGCTTGGCCGGCCTCGTCGCGCGCCGGCGCGGTCTTTGCGTGTCGGATACCCGTTGCGTGACGATCGCGGGTATGGCCGCGGCCTTCACCGTGTTGTTCGGCGCGCCGCTCGGCTCGGCGTTCTTCGCCCTCGAGATCCTGCATCGCCGCGGCCTCGAATATCACGAGGCGCTCGTTCCTGCGTTCGTCGGATCGCTGTCCGGGTACGTCTGCTATGTGGCACTCACCGGCGCCGATCTCGCGCCGGTGTGGCACATCTCGGGCGTCGCGTCACTGCGCGGCGTTGATCTCGCATGGGCGCTGGCGGCAGGTGTGGCGGGCGCCGCGCTCGCGGTGTCGTTCACGTTCCTCACGCTCGGGTTGCGGCGCGCGTTCGCTGCGCTCCCCGCCATGAGTCGCCCGGTGGTGGGCGGGTTGCTCCTCGCGGCGATCGCCGTGTGGTCCTCCTACGGGCTCACGTTCGGCGAACAGCAGACCGGCCATGTGCTCGCCGCGAAGATCAGCGCCGGAGTTCTCGCCGCCGCGATAATCGCCAAGCTGCTGAGCACGTCGGTCACGGTGTCGTCGGGTTGGCCGGGTGGCTTCATCATCCCGCTGTTCTTCATCGGTGCGGCCGCGGGCCAGCTCACGCACCACGCCTTCGGCGACGCGCGCGTCGGGGTCGTCTGCGCGGCGTTGATGGCAGCCACGAACGTGGGCGTCACCAAGACGCTCGTCGGCTCCACGCTCGTGGTCACCGAGATGGGAGGGCTGCAGCTGCTCCCTACCACGCTCATCGCGGCGCTGGTCGCGCTCATGCTCACGAGTGAAGTGGGGCTGATCCATTCCCAGCGCGGGCGGGCGCTGCTGTCGGATCCGTCGTAGACGGCTCAGGGGCGGATCGCGGCGATGTCGACCTCCGCGCTCGTCAGCGCGCCAGTGCCGGGACCACCGGCGGGGCCACGCGTGGCGAACCAACAGCCGGTGAGCACGAGTACGAACCCGCCGAGGGTGGCGAGGGTGATCCGCTCGTCGAGGAAGATCGCACCGAGCGCGACGGCCACCGCGGGATTGGCGAACGTGATGAGCGTCGCGCGCACCGGCCCCACTTCGGCGATCAGCGCGAAGAACGTCACGAACGCGATGCCGGTGCAGAGCACGGCGAGTCCGAGGATCGCGAACCAGGTGGTGGCGGGAGGTGAGCTTGTCGGACGGCTGAACCACGCGAGGGGCGCGTACGCGAGTGCAACGGCCGCGAGCGACACGGCGATCACGCCGAGCGTGGGCACGTCGTGCAGACGGCGCGACGCGATGAACGGTGCCGTCGCGTAACCCACGCACACGAGCATCACCTGCACCACGCTCCACCACGGGATGCCGTGATCGCCGCGCAGATCGCCGCCCACGAGCAAGGCGACGCCGCCGAGACCGATCGCGATGCCCGCGACGCGCAACGGACGCAATGCGGTGTGATCACCGAGCGCGTAGCCGGCGATGGCGCCGGCGATCGGCACACACGCCACGAGCAGGCCAGTGAGGCCGGAAGGCAGTCGCTTCTCCGCGTTCGTGAGCAACAGCCAGGGAATCGCCATCTCGATGAGCGCGAACGCGAGGACGGGCCGCCAACGAAGGAGTGCGGGGCGCAGCGCGCCGGCGCGCGCGGCGAGCGCCACGAGCACGACGGCGGCGAGCGACGTGCGCCCGAACACCACCACGGGCGGCGCCACGTGCTTCACCGCGATCTTGATGAGCAGGTACGGCACGCCCCAGATCACGCTCATCGCCGCGAACAGCAACCAGCCGCGCCGCGTCATCGGTTCGGGCACGGCGTGAACCTATCGACCGGTTCGGGGGCCAACCTGGCGGATTCCCGACGTGTCGCCTCCACCATCGGTCACGGTTGTGTTCCCGCATCGGTCGACAGCTTCGCGGCGAGCTCGGTGCGCGATCTGAGGCCAAGCTTTCGGTAGATCCGGCCGAGATGACTCTCGACCGTCCGCACGCTGATGAACAGCGTCGCGGCCGCTTCCTGGTTGGTGCGACCCGTACCGACGAGCTCGGCGACGCGCATCTCTGTCGCGGTGAGGGTGAGCGGGTTCGGGCCGCGCCCGCCGAGTCGATCCAGCTCGGCGCGCGCCTGCTGTCCGTACAACGGTGTGTTGAGGTCGTCGAACGCGGCTGCGGCAGGCTCGAGCATGTCGCGTGCCTCGGTGCGCCTGCCCAGCCGCCGTAGCACGCGGCCGAAGAGCAGGCGCGTGCGCGCGTCCTCGAACGGCATTCCGACGGTCGCCTGCGCTCGCAGCGAGCCAGCGAACGCGTCGGCCGCGGCCGATAGCTCACCGTCGGCCGCGAGCAGCAGACCGCGACAGCGCTGCGCCATCGCGTTCGACCACGCGGCGTCGGCGCCGCTCACGGTATCGAGCTGCTCCGTGAGGTGCTCGGCTTCGGCGAGGCGGCCGAGCGCAACCAGGGCCTCGACCGCGTCGGCGTGGATGCGCAGGATCGCCGGCTCACTCACGCCGAGATCGGCGGCAATCGACATCGCGCGCAGGAAGTGCTCTGCGGCCGGTTCATGAGCGCCGACCGACAGCTCGGTGAACCCGATGCTGCGAAGGTCGCACGCCACGTCGGCCGCTTCGCCCTGCGACTCGTCGTATCTGAGCGCGGCCTGTGCGATTTCGCGCGCTTGGTCGACGTGGCCGAGGTGGGCCTCGGCCAGCGAATGGGCTGCGGTCACCGACGGGGAGCTGATGCCGGTGCGGGCCGTGGAGTCAAGCCCGTCGCCCACGTGCTGCAGTGCCAGGCGGTAGTCGCCGGCCCAGCACTCGAGTAGCGCGAGATGCCCGAAGATGTTCGGCAGCGCGCTCTCGTCGCCCTCGTCGCGCGCGCTCTGCAGCATCTGCGTCAGGCACACTCGTGCTGCAGACAGCTGCCCGGCAAAGCGCAACAGCATGCCGGAGCACATGCCGACTCGCTCGGTGATCGGCACCGGATCACTGCGCGCCTCGGCCGCGGCAGCCCGCTCCAGCAGCGGCAGAGAGAGCGCGTTGCCGAGACGCAGATCGTGATACGCGACGTTCTTCAGTGCGCTCGCGAGCACATCGGGTGGGGGGTCGGCGACTGCGTCGAGGAGCTCGACGGCCGTGCGCGCGTGGCCGAGCAGCGCCACCGCGCTGTACGGCGCGAAGTCGGCGAGTGTCGCATGGCAACGGGCCGCGCTCTCGGGGTCGGAGCCCGCCTCTTGCATCGCCTGTTCGCACCACCGCACCGCGGCTGCGCTCCCCGACGTCCAGAAGTCGATCGTCGCGAGCAACAGCAGTCCACGCACGCGCTCGGGCCCCGGCCGGGCATCGACCTGGCTCTCCACCACCATCGCGCGGGCTCGGTCCGGGTATCCGAGATGGAACAGGTAGCCGGCGGCGACCACGCGGCGGCGTCGATGATCGTCGGCGCATTCGAACGGCGTGCGACCGATCGAGAGCTCTGCGTATTCGGCGGCCGCGTCGCGGCTGCCGCGGCGTCGAGCGTGCTCTGCGGCGAGCTCGAGCGCGTCGGCGACCACGGCGTCGCGCCCGCTCGTGGCCAAGGCGAGGTGGCGGGCTCGTTCCTCCGGATCGGACGTCACTTCGGCAAGGCGACCGTGCAAGCGGGCGCGTGCCGCGTCGGAGAGATCCGCGTACGCCACCGACGCCATGAGCGGATGCGCGAATCGCACGCGACGGCCGTCGATCTCGATGAGGCCGAGCTCGATCACTTCGGTCAACGTCTCGGTCACGCGAGCTGGTGCGGCGACGGCCGTCGCGAGCGCATCGATCGAGGGATGCGCGAGCGCCGCGCAGACTACGAGAAGGTCGCGGGCCGCGTCGGAGAGGCGGTTCAGGCGATCCGCCACCAGGAGGCGCACGTCGCTCGGCACCGGTAGCGGATCGTCGATCAAGATCGTGTCGGTGCTGCGGTGTCGCAGGGCCCGGCTCATCTCGAGCGACACCATCGGGTTGCCGCCGGTGGCGCGGTGGAGGCGCGTCAGCGTTGGGCGCGACAAGCGCATCGACAGCTTGCTGCGCACGATCTCCTGCAGCGCGCCGACGCTCACCGGACCGACGGTCAGCCGCGCGCCGGGCAAGCCGAGGAAGCTCTCGCCGTCGTCCGCTCGGTGCTCGCTCTCGGAGTCGTCACCGGTCCGGCGCGATGCGACGACCGCGAGCCCGACCTCGAGTCGACGGAGCGCGTAGGTGAGCACGGTGCGCGACGTGCTGTCGAGCCACTGGATGTCGTCGATCGCAAGCAGCAACGGCGCCGAGCGCGCCAACACGCGCAACACGCCGAGGACCGCGACGGCCACCACGCGGTCGCCGGGCGCGATGGCCGTCGTTGCTTCGAGCAACAGAGCGGCGCCAAGGGCGTCGCGTTGCACGTTCGGGAGCTCCGCGAGCACTGTCTCGGGCATCGCGTCGAACAGGTCGCCGAGCCCGGAGAACGCCCAGGCCGAGTCGGACGCCGAGCAGCGACACGAGCGCACGGTGACGCCGGCGAGAGCGGCGCGCGAGGTCGCCTCGCTCCAGATCGTCGTCTTGCCGATGCCGACCGGTCCTTCGAGCACCAACGCGGCCGAGGGAGCAGTGCGGCGGGCGTGAGCGGCACCGATGAAGTCGCTGACCAGGTCGAGCTCACGTTCGCGTCCGTAGATCGCGGCGTTCGGGTCGAGCATTGCACTCCTCCCGAAGGGCCGCGTCCCGTCGACGTTACCGGTGCGCCCCCAAGCCTGCCCTGCCGGAGGGCCATACACGCAGACCGTGGCCCGCGCCGAGAGCAAGCTTGCGTAGTTCCCCCGATGTGGCGCGGGCCAGAGATCCGTACGGTCGGCGCAGTGACGATCGCGCCTGCACCGACCGAACCCGGCGACCAAGCGTTCCTTGTCGAGCGTTACGTGCCGAGCATCGACGTCGAGACCCTCTCGCAGTTGATCAACCGGGTCGCGAGCGCATGCGCGACCGGACACGACGTTCGGCACCTGCACTCGACCTTCGTGCCCGATGACGACACGTGCTTCTGCGTCTTTCACGCGTCGTCGATCGAAGCGGTGCAAGCCGTGAACGAAGTGGCGCACTTTCCCGTCGACCGCATCAGCGCGGCCGTCAGCTTGTCGCTCGAACACCACTCACCCGTGATCAAGGAGCTCTCGTGACGAAGTCATCCACTCTGCGCGCCGCGTGCGTCGCTGCCCTTCTCGGCGTCGGCGTTGCCGCGTGCGGAAGCTCGAGCACGGCGACTCCGACGTCGACCCGCGCCGGCGCCATTGGAACGGCGCCCGGCGCCGGCGCCATTGGAACGGCGCCCGCCGCGGCCAAGGCGTCGGGAGGCGGCGGCTTCTGCAAGCTGGAGGCCGACAGCATGAAGAAGGCGCAACAGGGCGCGGCGGCGCCCGGCGGGACGTCGCCAGCCACGCTGCGCGAGAAGTACCGGACGTTGCGTCACGACGAGCAGCCCGCGATCGACAGTGCACCAGGCGAGCTGCGCAGCGACCTGAACCTACTGCTCGATGCTTCCGTCAAGTACGGCGCCGAGCTCGCCAAGGTCGACTTCGACATCACGCACCAGTCGGCGGCTGTGTCGGCCGCCGGGGCTGCCTTCTCCACACCGGCCGTGCAAGCGGCGAGCACGCACGTGCTCACGTATCTCAAGGACCAGTGCCACATCGACTTCACGGCCGGTGGCACCGCGCCGTAGCGGCTGCGATCACCGCTCGCCCATCCCAGTCACTTGCCACCGGTCGTGGCGACCATCGATCACGGAGATTCGAAGATGAAGCTCGTCAGCTCCCTCAGCCATGCCCGTGCTCTCCGACGTTCCTCCATCGCCGTTTCGGCGCTCCTGTTCGCAGCCATTGCCGCGGGGTGCGGCACGAGCGGCAAGAGCCCGAGTGCCGCGGCACGCGACACACAGTCGCCGACGTCGTCGGGCGGAGCATCGGGAGCCGCGCCGACGGATGCCACCGACACGACCGTTTCGACCGGCGCGTCGAGCCCGCCGTGCTCACTGGTGACGGCCGCCGACATCGCCGTGGTCACGGGTGCGCCGATGACGGTGAGTGGGAGCGACGGCGTCGTGACCTGCGTGTACTTGAGTGCCGACAAGACAAAGCAGTTCTCGGTGCAGATCCTGTCGGGTCGCCCGGCGATGGCGACCGTGCTGCAGCTCGAGCCGAGCGCGGAACACATCGCCGGTCTCGGTGACGACGCGTTCTGGAGCGGCGGCACGATCCTGTTCGTGCGGGTCGGCGATCGTGCCGTCTCGCTCAGCTCCCCGTCGATCCTGGACACGAGCAACATCGACGCCGGCAAGGCCGCCATGACCGCCCTCGCCACGAAGGCCCTCACGAACCTCGGGTAGGCGGAGCCGTCGCCATGAACGCGCGTGAGCGGAGCAGCCCAGGGGCGACGGAGGAGCGAGTCGGGTGCGCAGTGAGCCGGCGCGCCGGGCGAAGCAGGCGCAAGCGAAACAGTCGGGGAGGGGGGATTTGAACCCCCGACCGCCAGCACCCAAAGCTGGTGCGCTACCACTGCGCCACTCCCCGCGACGCCCGCCAGGCTAGGCGAGGGCTGGGCGAGACGGCCCGGCGCTGCGGGGCTGGATCTAGTGGAAGACGCCGGTCTGTGACAGCAGCGTGGCGAGGACCACGATCACGCCGAGGCCGACGAGCGCGGTCTTTCGGTCGTAGGTGGCGCCCGTGTCGTTGCTCCCGCGGCGGCTGGCGTGACCGCCACCTTCGAGCGTGCGGCGGGTGTGCTTGACGCGCTTGGCGCGTTCCTTCTCCTCGCGCTGCGCTCGGCGCTGCGCCTCCCGGGCGGCTTTCTCACGCTCGGCAGCGCTCGGTTCGTGGTACTGCGCACCCACGATGAAGAGCTCGTCGAGCGGGTGGTCGTCTTCCGGACGCGAAGCCATGCAGCAGGCATGCTACCGGGCGCAAACCGCACCTGAAACCGTCGCTCGATAGCGTGCCGCGCGTGCGAGTCGTCGTGTGCAAGGAGCTCGGTCCGCCCGAGGCGTTGGTGATCGAGGAGCGCTCGGTTCCCGAGCCGCGTGCCGGCGAGGTGCGAATCGCGGTGCGGGCTGCAGGCGTGAACTACGTCGACGGCCTCATCGCCGCGGGCCGCTACCAGATCCGGATCGAGCCACCGTTCGTGCCGGGCTCGGAGCTCGCGGGCGTGGTCGACGCTGTCGGTGAGGGCGTCACGGGTGTGGGCGTGGGGGACCGCGTGTTCGCGACGTTGGGCACGGGCGCGTTCTCCGAGTACGTGACGGTGCGCGCGTCGCAGGTGATCGCGCTGCCCGATGGTCTCGACTTCGCGCGCGCCGCGTCGTTCCAGCAGTCGTACTGCACTGCATTGTTCGCGCTCGTGCACCGCACGACCGTGCACCCCGACGATGTCGTGTTGGTGCTGGGCGCGGGCGGGGGAGTGGGGCTGGCCGCGATCGATGTGGCACGGTCGCTCGGTGCACGCGTGATCGGGGTGGCGTCCACGGCGGAGAAGCGCGCGCTCGCTACTGCGATGGGCGCGGAGGCGGTCATCGATCCTGCTACTGAAGATCTCAAGACGCGCGCTCGTGAGCTCGGCGGCGGTGGCGTCGATGTGGTCTACGACCCGGTGGGCGGCGAGCTCGCCGAGCAAGCGCTGCGCGCGTTGCGGTTCGACGGTCGCTTCCTCGTGGTGGGCTTCACGGCCGGCATCCCGCGTGTCGCGTTGAATCTCGTGCTACTCAACAACCGCACCGTTGTCGGTGTCGAGTGGGGCGGCTGGGCGATGCGCAACGCCGAGGCGAACGGGGCGCTGCTCGACGACGTGCTCGACCGTATCGGTCGAGGCGACCTGCACCCCGTCGCGCCGGAGCAACGGCCGCTCGAAGGCGCCGGGAGCGCGGTCGCCGATCTGATCGAGCGGCGGGCGCACGGCAAGATCGTGCTGGTGCCGTAGCGGGCGCGTCGCCTCCGTGTCAGCTCGGCTTCTTCCAGGTCGTCGGCGGCGGATCGGCGCGACGCGCGCCCGCCCCGAACATGCGGGGCATCTCGCCGGTGAGGTCGGCGACGGTCCATCCGCGATCGGCTCGCTCGAGCGTGTGGTCGACCACGAACGTCTGCACGTGCTCGATGTGACCGCCGCGCGCCTGGAACGTCTGACCGCTGATCCAGCCGCCGGCCGGTGACGCGAGGTAACAGCCGAACTCCGCGACGTGCACCGGGTCTCGGGGATCGAACGTGACTTCGGCGGCCGTGTCGTCGTCGATCGATCGCTGCATGCGCCAACCGATCTGCGCGAGGCGGGTGTTCGCGCCCGGCATGATCGTGTTGGCGGTGACCCCGTACGGCGCCATCTCTGTGGCGACGGCTTCGGTGAACGCGAGCACACCGGCCTTCGCGGCGACGTAGTTCGACTGACCGGCACCGCCGTAGAGCAACAGTCCGGTGGCCGTGGTGATCAGCCGGCCGTAGGCAGGTGCACCCGTGGCCTTGCTCTGCGCACGCCAGTGCTGCAATGCGGGTTGCGCGATTGCGAAGGTTCCCTTCAGGTGCACGCCGATCACGGCGTCCCAATCGCTGTCGTCGAGGTTGAACGCCATGCGTGGCCGCCCGAAGCCGGCGTTCGCCACCACGATGTCGAGGCGGCCCCACGTGTCGAGCGCGCACGCAAGCAGGTCGCGTCCGGTCGACATCTGTGCGACGTCGCCCGTGTGCACCACGGCTTTGCCGCCGGCGGCGACAATCGCGGCGGCGACCTCTTCGGCCGGCGTCTCGGTGGTCGCCTCGCCGTGGGTGCTCACACCTGCGTCGTTCACGACGACGCGCGCGCCGTAGGCGGCGAGACGCTCGCAGTACGCACGTCCGATGCCGCGACCGCCTCCGGTGACGACCGCCACGAGACCTTCCAGCGGGTGTGCGCCGTTCGATGCCTGCATGGTCGCGACGTTAGGGGTGGCCGTAGTCGCGTGTCACCGTCGCGACGCGCACCTCGTATCGCTCTTACCACTCGAGTCGGCCGCGCCGCTGCGCGTCGGCGTGTTCGGCGACCGTCTTCCATGCTCGTGCGTCGGTCTCCGTCGCCCAGTACGACACGGTGATCCCGAACCCGTCGGCGCTGCGAGCCGACTCGATGCCGAGGTAGCCGGGCTGTTCGGCCGCGAGCTGTTCCATCCGCTCGGCCGTCTCGTCGTAGTGCTCACCGGTGTCGGCGTCGAGGGCCGCGGCGCGTCGCGACGTGAAGATGACGGCCACGTAGGGCGGTGGAGGAGTGGCGGCGAACGCCGCGGCTGCTCCGGATGCTCCGGATGCGTCGGCTGACATCCTCGAAGGGATAGCAGCCCTGGCCAGTAGGCTGCCCGGTCTTATGCAAGCCACCATCGAGGCTCTCGAGAACAACCGCGTGAAGGTCAGCGTGGCCGTGCCCGCCGACGAGTTCGAGAACGCGGTCGACGCGGCGTTCCGAAAGATCGCCAAAGAGGTCCGCCTGCCGGGCTTCCGTCCCGGCAAGGCGCCCCGGCGGCTCCTCGAGGCGCGGTTGGGGACCGAGGCAGCCCGCCAGCAGGCGCTCCAGGACGCAGTGCCCACCTATTACGCCGACGCAGTGATCGAGCACGACGTCGACGTCATCGCCGCGCCGGAGATCACGATCACGTCGGGCGAGGAAGAAGGCGACGTCGCGTTCGAAGCCGTCGTCGAGGTGCGCCCGCAGGTGCTCATCTCCGGCTACGACGGCTTGCGCGTCACCGTCCCGTTCTCGCCGGTCGACGACGCCGCTGTCGACGCGCAAGTGAACCGGCTGCGCGATCAGCACGCCACGCTCACCGACTCCACGCGCCCCCTCGCGCTCGACGACTTCGCCACCCTCGACATCCGCGGCACCCAAGACGATGAGGAGGTCGAGGGGCTCGTGGCTTCCGACTTCCTCTATCCGGTGGGCAGCAACATGATCGTCGACGAGCTCGACGAGCAGCTGCGGGGCACGAAGCCGGGCGACATCCTCGAGTTCGATTCGGTGCTCCCCGAGCGGTTCGGTGAGCGCGCCGGTGAGACCGTGCACTTCAGGGTGATGGTGAAGGGCTCGCAGGAGAAGGTGCTGCCCGATCTCACCGACGAGTGGGTCGACGAGGCCACCGAGTTCGAGACCGTCGCCCAGCTCCGCGACGACGTACGCCGGCGGGGCGAGATCCTCGGCCGGGCGCAGGCCCAGATGGCGTTGCGTGACCGCGTGCTCGACGCGGTGGCCGAGCTCGTCACGGTGATGCCGCCCGAGACGTTGGTCGAGACAGAGGTGCGCAACCGCATCAACGACCTCGCTCAGCGACTCGCGCAGCAGGGCGTCGGCCTCGATCAGTACCTCGGCGCCACTGGTCAAGAACCCGACGCGTTCATCGAGGGTGTGCGCGAGGGCGCCCGCAAGGCCGTGCTCGCCGACCTCGCGTTGCGAGCGGTGGTGGCCGGCGAGGAGATCGCCGCGAGCGACGACGACCTCGAGGCCGAGATCGCGCGCCTGGCCGAGCGGATGGGGCAGAAGGTCGAAAAGGTGCGGCGCGACCTCGACCGAGGGGGTGTCTTGGAGACGGTACGCTCGGACCTTGCAAGGGGCAAGGCGCTGCAGTTCCTGGTCGATCATGCCGAGGTGGTCGATGAGGCAGGCAATCCCCTCGACATCGCACTCGACGCCGACACTCTCGGGGCTACCGTCGGTGGAGACGTTCCGACCGAAGACACGACCGGCACCGCCGAGGCTGCCGAACCCGCCGCCGACGAGGCAGAAGGAACACTGAGCTGATGTACACGCCCTTCGTCACCGAGAACACCAGCCGGGGCTCGCGCGACTACGACATCTGGAGCCGGCTCCTCAAGGACCGGATCGTGTTCCTCGGCACGCCGATCAACGACGTGGTCGCGAACCTGATCGTGGCGCAGCTCTTGCACCTCGAGAGCGAAGACCCCGACAAAGACATCATGATGTACATCAACTCGCCCGGTGGCGACATCACCGGCCTGTTCGCCATCTACGACACGATGCAGTACATCAAGGCCGACGTGCAGACGATCTGCATCGGTCAGGCCGCGTCGGCCGCCGCGGTGATCCTGGCCGCCGGCACGCACGGCAAGCGCTTCATCCTGCCGCACAGCCGGGTGCTCATCCACCAGCCCCACGGCGGCGCGGCGGGCCAGTCGGTCGACATCGAGATCCAGGCCAAGGAGATCGTGCGCATGCGCGAGCTCCTCGACGAGATGCTCGCCTTCCACACCGGCCAGCCGGTGGAGCGGGTCCGCAAGGACACCGACCGCGACTTCATCATGAGCGGCGCGGAGGCCAAGACCTACGGCATCGTCGATGAGGTCATCACCAGCCGGGAGCTTGCCGCGGTACCCTCCGCGGAAGGCACGAACTGATCTACGCCGTGCGGCGGTCGTTGGTCCGGGGAGGCATGCGTGGCGAAGTTCGGTGACGGCGGCGATCTGCTGAAGTGCTCGTTCTGCGGAAAGAGCCAGAAGCAGGTCAAGAAGCTCATCGCGGGTCCTGGCGTCTACATCTGCGACGAGTGCATCGATCTCTGCAACGAGATCATCGAAGAGGAGCTCGCGCAGACGAGCGAGGTCCGCTTCGACGACCTGCCCAAGCCGCGCGAGATCTACGACTACCTGAACGGCTACATCATCGGCCAGGAGACCGCCAAGAAGATCTTGTCGGTGGCGGTCTACAACCACTACAAGCGGGTGCAGGCC
The DNA here is from genome assembly GCA_017882905.1 of Acidimicrobiia bacterium. GTDB lineage: Bacteria > Actinomycetota > Acidimicrobiia > IMCC26256 > PALSA-610 > Chersky-683. Next base: position 14,761 of record JADGOO010000252.1, read on the forward strand.
GGCGCGTACGGCGACCCCGACGTCGAGCTGCAGAAGTCGAACATCCTCCTCATCGGCCCCACCGGTTGCGGCAAGACGCTGCTCGCGCAGACGCTCGCCCGCATGCTCAAGGTGCCGTTCGCGATCGCGGATGCGACCGCGCTCACCGAGGCGGGTTACGTCGGCGAAGACGTCGAGAACATCCTCCTCAAGCTGATCCAGGCCGCCGACTACGACGTGAAGAAGGCCGAGACCGGCATCATCTACATCGACGAGATCGACAAGATCGCCCGCAAGGCCGAGAACCCGTCGATCACCCGTGACGTCTCCGGCGAGGGCGTGCAGCAGGCGCTGCTGAAGATCCTCGAGGGAACCACGGCGTCGGTGCCGCCCCAGGGTGGGCGCAAGCACCCGCACCAAGAGTTCATCCAGATCGACACCACCAACATCCTGTTCATCTGCGGCGGCGCCTTCGCCGGGATCGACCGGATCATCGAGTCGCGCACCGGCAATCGCGGTGTGGGCTTCGGCGCCGACATCCGCCGCGCGTCCGACAAGAACCTCGGCGCCATCCTCGCCAACGTGCTGCCGGAAGACCTCCTGAAGTTCGGGCTCATCCCCGAGTTCATCGGGCGGCTCCCGGTGATCGGCGCGGTGCGCAACCTCGACCAGGCCGCGCTCATGCGCATCCTCGTGGAGCCCAAGAACGCGCTGGTGCGCCAGTATCAGAAGTTCTTCCACTTCGACGACGTCGAGCTGATCTTCACCGACGATGCGCTCGACGCCGTCGCCGACGAAGCGCTCAAGCGCGGCACCGGTGCCCGTGGTCTGCGGGCCATCCTCGAAGACGTTCTCCTCGAGGTGATGTACGAGCTGCCGTCGCGCAGCGACATCGTGCGCTGCCTCGTCGACC
>JADGOO010000036.1 GCA_017882905.1 Acidimicrobiia bacterium
GGCCAGGAGGCGATCGGTCCGAAGTGGCGGCCGCGCTACGTGCGCATCATGGCCGACCCGCCCACCACCGGAACGAACAAGATCGTCAAGCGCACCTTGCAACATCAGAAGTGGCGGGCCGACCGCATCGGCGGCGACGACATCTGGGTTCGCCTCCGCGGCGAATCCGCATACCGGCGTTTCACCGACGCCGACGAGACGGCCTTGCACGACGCGTTCGCGGCCCAGGGTCGCGAGCGCTTCTGGGATCTCTGATGGATCTCGCGTTCACGCCCGAGGAAGCGGCGTTCGCCGGTGAGGTCCGCGCCTGGCTCGCGGCGCACCTCGACCTTCCGCCGGTGTTCGAGACGCTCGCCGACGAGATCGCGTGGGGTCGCGCGTGGCAGGCGAAGCTCGCCGCCGATCGTTGGATCGGCATCCACTGGCCGAGCGAGTACGGCGGCCGCGGCGCGTCGCCGTTGCAAGTGGCGATCTTCAACATGGAGTACGCGCGCTCGCGGGCGTTGCAACCGGTGAACCGCGTCGGCATCAACCTGGCCGGCCCTACCTTGCTCGCGCACGGCACCGATGCGCAGAAGCAGCGCTGGCTCCCGCGCATCCTCGACGCGTCAGAGATCTGGTGCCAGCTCTTCAGCGAGCCCGAGGCGGGCAGCGACCTCGCCGCGTTGCGCACGAGGGCGGTGAAGGTCGACGGCGGGTTCCTCGTGTCGGGTCAGAAGGTCTGGACGAGCTACGCGCAGTTCGCCCGCTTCGGGATCTGCCTGGCGCGCACCGACCTCGACGCGCCGAAGCACGCGGGGATCTCCTACCTCGTGGTGCCGATGGACGCGCCCGGCATCGAGATCCGCCCGCTCGTGCAGATCACCGGAGAGGCCGAGTTCAACGAGGTGTTCCTCGACGAGGTGTTCGTGCCCGACGATCATCTCGTCGGCCGGCTCAACGCCGGGTGGGCGGTCGCGAACACCACGCTGGCGCACGAGCGGGGCACGAACTTCCCGTTCAAGGAGCAGGTCGTGCACGAGGTGTACCTCGACGAGCTCTACGCACTCGCTGTGGGCAACGGCGCACTCGACGACGTGGAGATCGCCGACGGCCTCGCGCAGAGCTTCGTGGATCTGCGCGTGCTGCGGCTCCACAACTGGCGCACGCTCTCGCGCGTGTCCCGCGGCCTCGAGCCCGGGCCCGAGTCGAGCTACGTGAAGCTGCAGTGGACGACGATGACCCAGCACATGGCCGACGTCGCGCTCGAGATCGTGGGCGACGAGGCTCCGCTCTATCCCGGTAAGTGGCAGCGGCAATGGCTGTGGAGCAAGGCCGCGTCGATCGCGGGCGGTACGAGCGAGGTGCAGCGCACGATCATCGGCGATCGCATCCTCGGCCTCCCGCGCTGAATCGGCGACACTCCACGGCGCGCTGGACGTCGCGCTACCTTCGGTGTGATGGCCAGTGTGCGCGTGACCGGGCTGGATCACATCGTGCTGCGGTGCGGCGACGTCGAAGCCTCGCTGCGCTGGTACACCGAGCGGCTCGGACTCGTTGGCGAGCGGGTCGACGAATGGCGGCGGGGCGAGACGTTCTTCCCGTCGGTGCGCCTCACGCCCACCACCATCATCGACCTGTTCCCGGGCGAAGAGCTTCCGGGCGGCCAGCCCCGCAACCTCGACCACTTCTGCGTGGTGATCGAGCCGACCGACCTCGACGCGCTCGCTGCGTCGGGCGACTTCGACGTGGCGAGCGGTCCCACCGACGGCCTGTTCGGCGCGCAGGGCTTCGCGCGCAGCCTCTACGTGCGCGATCCCGACGGCACCACCGTGGAGCTGCGCAGCTATTGACCGCTCTCGTCAGGTGCTTGCTTCGGCGGCGGTCTTGAGCCGGTCGAGCGTGGCCGCCATGTTGCGTTCGAGGTCGGCGCCGCGATCTTCCCAGCGCACCCCGGTACCGAGCTTGGTGAGGAACTTCTCGACGAAGCCGGGGTCGGCCTCGGTCTCGAACGACTCCGACACGATCGTGCCACCCGTCGGCGACGGCTCCAACGCGTAGCGCCACACGGTGCCACCCGGTGCCTTGCCGGTGATGAACGAGAACTCGCGGGCCGCGTCGGCGACCTGCACGGTCGAGGTGGTCGACCACGAGAACCGGCGCTTGTTCTTCGCCTTGAACCGCGCGCCGGCCAGGGGACCGCCCGCGCCGTCGAGCCACTGCCCGCCGAGGTTCTCGGGACTCCATTCGCCGTAGCGCGTCACGTCGCTCACGAGCGCGTACACGCGCTCGGGCGGCGCGGCGATCTCGATGCTCACCTTGGCCTGCATGGCCGTCCCTTCGTGGTCGGGTTCGGCACCGTAGCGCCGCGCGGAGCTACGGAGCGCGGGCGGGCTCGGGCGCCAAGCCCACGAGGGTGAGCACGACGCTCAGGTCGGGGGCCCGGTGGTGCGCGACGGTGTGCGCGTCGATCTCGGTGTGGTCGGGCTCGCGGTGCGGGCGCCGCACGTAGGCCACCGCCATGCCGAGCGCGAGCGGCCCGGTCACGTCGCAGTTCCAGGTGTCGCCGACGAACAGCGTGCGCTCCGGCTCCACGCCCAGCTCGGCCAGCGTGTGGTCGTAGATTCGCCGGTGCGGCTTGCGCGCGCCGATCCATGCCGACGAGACCACGAGGTCGACGAGCGCATCGAGCTCGGTCTGGGCCAGCGACTCGCGCAGGTCCCAGTCCCAGTTCGAGCAGATCGCAGTGCGCACGCCGGCCGATCGCAACGCCTGCAGCACGGCGGCCGCATCGGAATAGGGGATCATGCGACCGCGCGCGCCGGGCGCGCGCACCTGCTCGACGATCTCGTCGCGTTCGGCCGCAGGAACACCGCACTCGCCGAGCAACGCTCGGAACTGACGGTCTTGCCAGGCGACGTAGTGATCGCGCGAGCGCGACGGTTCGTCGTGCTCGGTGCCGTCGAGACCATCCTGCCAGTAGCGCCGGGCCACGTCGGACGGCAGGTCGTAGCCGCGCGCGGCGAGCACCGCAGCGATCGAGATGCCGCCGCCGTCGTGTTCGGCCAAGGTGCCGTAGTAGTCGAAGACGACCGCGTCGAACGCCGACCCGTTCACAGGCTGTGTGGTGGGCGCCATCCCATCAACTTCCCATCGAGGCGGTCGAGCACGGTTGTGAGTCATCAGGGTACCGAAGGGCTGAGACAGCCCGGCCGAGGCCGTTGGGAGTGCGCGACGCGTGGCGAGTTGGCAACACGCTCATCGTCGTGAAGCGATCAGTCGAACGCCATACCGTGCCGACCATGAGCACTGAGAGCACGATCAGGAAGCGTTGGAACGCCGAGTGGGAAGCGACCGCTCTCGGCCGTGAGGTCATCGAGCAGCTTCGGGCCGCGGAAGCGGCCGGTGAGGACTCCGGCGATCGCAGCAGCAGTGAGACCCCCGAGCATGGCTTCGTCGCCCTGCTGATCTCTCTCACGATGGCCCAGCAGGAAGCGATCAGCCTCCTCGCCCGTGAGGTCGACGGGTTGAAGCGTCAGGTCAGGGTGCAACGCCAACGAGGAGTCCCGGCCCCGACGATCTAGGTGAGTCATCTCACGCGTCGCCGATCGGCCGATCGGCGGGTCACTGCGGAGCGTTGCTGATGACTGTCTGCCACGCGAGTGGGGTGTTCGGGTTGACCTCGTAGCTCGTCGGCGCGAGCTCCTGACCGAGGTTCCACACGATGGTCATCGCGGCGCTGCTGGTGCGCGCGAGGTTGTAGACGGTCTGGTAGTCGCCGGCTCGCACTGCGTCGCCGACCCCCTGTTGGAAGCCGAACTCCTGGATCTCGAACGGGTAGCCCTTCGATGCCGCCCAGGCCGAGACCATCGGCGCCGTGATGCTCTGGTCGTTGCTCGAGTACACGTGAATGGTCGCCGCCCGCACGTACGGCAGCGCGTAGATCGACTGCCAGTCGATGCCGCATCCGCTCTGATTCAGATGGATCAGACCACCAGCTTCGATCAAGTGATGGCCGTGATCCGCCGTGTGCAGCCGGGTCGACACCGATTGGTAGAACGTCGTGAGACCTGCGGTCGACTTCGGTCGGAGGGGATCGGTCCCCGTCGGGCACGGCGGCTCTCCCGAGATCGAGTAGGTGAGGACGTTGATCGCGTTGGCGTAGCGCGCACCGACGAAGTCGGCGTACGCGTTCCAGGCTGTGGGGGCATAGGCGTACAGACCCTTTGCCTGCAGGAACTTGCGGTAGGCCGACAGATCCATGACGATCATCAAGCCCTTCGCTGCGGCCTGACTCACCAGGTAATCCATGTTCGCCCACACGGTCGGGTCGTACGCGTTGGAGTCGCCTTCGAGGTAGTCGGTCGGTCGCAACACGTTGAGGTGCGCCTGCTGCGCCATGGCGATCACCGTGTCGATGTACTGCGTGAACTCGGCGTGATGCCATCCGTCGCCCCGCAGGTAGCTGCCACCGAACGCCCAGTAGGGGTACATCGTCGAGCCGTACGCCACGAAGGGCTGACCGGCGACGAGATAGTGCCCGCTCGCCGATGTCGGGAACGGGCTCGGCGCGTCGTCGTTGAGGATCGTGACGGTCCCGACCGCGCGGCCGATCGTGTAGCCGCCGGTCGGTGCCGACAGCGTGACGGTGAACGTCTTGTCAGGCTCGACGAGCGTGTTGGGCACGACCGAGACGCTCACGTACTTCACCACCGGAGTGGTTCCGTTCGTGGAGGCCGGGAAGGTGAGGCTCGTGGCGGCGGGCTTGAGGTAGTCGGACGGCGCTGTGGCGGTGCCGTCGGTGACCTTGTACTGCACCGTGACCGTGGCCGGCGGTGGCGCAGACAGCGTCACGGGCACTTGCACGATGCGCATTCCGCCGGTGTTGCCCTCCGCGATCGATGCGTCGCCGATCGACAGCCGGCCCCCGCTGCCCGGGTTCGTGTTCAGGATGGAACCTGTCGCGACGGCCCGGCCGAGCGCGTAGCCGCCGGTCGGCGCGGAGAGTGTGACGGCGAACGTCTCGTCGGGCTCGACGAGCGTGTCGGGTCGCACCGGAACGCTGATGTACTTGACGACCGGCGTCGACGCGTTGGTCGACGCAGCGAAGTTGAGCGTTCTCGTCACGCCACCCAAGTTCGAGTAGTCGTCGGGCGCGGTCGCGGTGCCATCGGTGACTCGGTACTGAACGGACACCTTGATCGACGCGGGTTCCGACAGCGCCACGGGGAACTGCAGGGCGCTCGTCGCTCCGCTGCTGCCCTTCACCAACGACGCGTCGCCGATCCAAATCGTTGGGCCGCCTGCCGCGGCGCTTCCGAGCGGCGCTCGATCCGCGAACGACAGCGCCGCGACCACGACCATCGCCACCGCGGCGCGCCCACCTCGCCGTCGACGCCGCGCGGCACCCTCGTGTGCGGCCATGGTCTCGGCGCCCGTCCAATCCCGCTCCTACAAAAGTGGACAGAACGCTACAAACCGTGACGAGACGCTGCAACTGCCCGCTCGCAGGCCTGGATACGGTGGCCGAGTGCACCATCGACACGGGCCGCGCGCAGCGATTGCCGCCGCGCTCGTTGCGATGATCACCGTGGCGCTCGCCGGTTGCGGCAGCCCGGTCGTGGTGAAGAGCCGCGCCTCGCTGCCGAGTCTCCGGCTGGCGAGTTCGGCGTTCGCCGACGCCGCGCGCATCCCGGCGCGCTTCACGTGTGACGGGGCGGGCGTGTCGCCGCCGCTCCAGTGGGCGGATCCGCCGGCCGGCACCGCGCAGCTCGCGATCGTGGTCGACGACCCCGACGCGGCCGGGCGACCGTTCGTGCACTGGGTCGTGTGGAACCTGGCACCATCGGTGCGCGCCCTCGCGGTGGGGGCCCTGCCTGCCGGCGCAGTCGAAGGCCCGAACAGCGACGGCCGCAACGGTTGGACACCGCCGTGCCCGCCCACGGGCGAGCACCACTACCGCTTCCGGCTCTACGCGCTGCGGCGCGCGCCCGATGTGCCGTCGACCGCGACCCCACAAGACGTGATCGGTGCCATCAACCTCGCCGCCATCGGCGACGATCAGCTCAACGGCACCTACGCGCGCGGCTGAGCGAGCGCGCCCAGCACGGCGGGAATCGGCGCGTGGTCAGTGGAGTCGGCATCGATGTGCTCGTAGCGCAGCGACCCGCCGGGATCGATGATGAACGTGGCCCCGAGCTGCGTGACGCGCTTGCCGGCCTTGTGCACGTGAAAGCCGCGCTTCGACGTCTCGCGCGTCGCCTTCCACGTACGCGGCGTGAACATCGCGATGAACGACGTGGAGCGCACCTGCGCGGCGTGCGCCGCGGCCGCGTTGTCGTCGACGAGCACCGTGTACGGAATCAACTCGTCGCGTACGAACGCAGCTGCGTAGCGCACGTCTCCGGTGCCGATGGCGACGACGTGCGCGCCGAGGGCCCGGATCTCATCGTCGGCGTCGCGCAACTGCGCGGCGTGCTCGCGGCAGTGCAGTCAGCCGAAGTGGCGCAGGAACACGAGCACGGCAGGCGAGACCGCCCATTCGTCGGCCACTCGGCGCCCCGCACCCGTGTGATCGGGCAGCGTCAGGGAACCAAGCGCAGCAGTGTCCACGGCGATCATCGTAGTGTGCGGCCATGCCCATTGCCTTGGTAACCGGCGCGAGTCGCGGCATCGGCAAGGCCGTTGCGATCGCGCTCGCCGACGCCGGCTTCGACATCGCCATCACAGCCCGCACCGTTCATGAGGGCGACGGCCGTGATGCCGGCAGCGACCAGGTGCTGCCCGGCAGCCTCGACACCACCGAGGCGGCGATCCGCGCCACCGGTCGCAACGCTTTCGCGGTCGCGATGGACCTCATGGACGACGCATCGATCGACACCGCAATCGATCGCGTCGTGTCCACGTGGGGCGTACCCGATGTGGTGGTGAACAACGCGATCTACCAAGGTCCGGGACGCACCGCGCGCTTCCTCGATACCAGCCAAGACGAGCTGCACCGGTTGTTGCTCGGCAACGTGCTCGCGCAGTGGCGCATCATCCGCGCGCTCTTGCCCGCGATGATCGAACGTGGTCACGGCACCATCGTCGACATCACCTCGGCTGCGGGCATGATCGACCCGCCGAAGCCCACGGGTGAGGGTGGCTGGAGCCTCGGCTACGGCGCGAGCAAAGGCGCGTTCCATCGCACGTGTGGGGTGCTCCACGCCGAGCACGCCGGCGATGGCCTGCGCATCTTCAACCTCGAACCGGGCCTCGTGCACACCGAACGGATGCGCATGGCGCACGGCAGCGAGTTCGAGCAGGTGGCCGGCGCGGGCACGACGCCCGAGGTCATCGGCCGGGTGGCGGCGTGGCTCGTGACAGATCCCGCGGCCGAGAAGTGGCGCGGGCGCACCTTGCACGCGCAGCCCTTGGCCAAGGAGCACGGCTGGGCCTAACCCAAGGCCACGCGCGGCCGATCGGAGGGGCCGAGGAAGGAGCCTCACGATGCCGACCGCACGGACGCGGCCGCGGAGCGGCTCCTGTTCGCGCCTCTTTGCGTGCCTCGTCACCATTCCGCTGCTGCTCGCCGCATGGCCGGCTGCCATGGCGCGCGCCGGTGGCGACAACGCGCCGCCGCAGCTGCTCTCGCTCACGATCTCACCGGCGTCGGTCGACACCAGCCGCGCCGCGGTCACGATCACGGTGCAGGCGCACATCACCGACGACCTCTCGGGGCTCTCCGACGGCGGCAGCGTCGGTGTCTCGACGATCACGCTCACCGGACCTACCGGCCAGCAGAGCGCCCGCGGCTACCTCTCGCAGTCGCAACGCATCTCGGGCACGCCCCTCGACGGCATGTACCTCACGACGATCACCCTCGCTCGCTATTCGCAGCCCGGGTCGTGGACGGCCGGCGTGGTGCTCACCGACGCGGTCGGCAACACCACGGCGTTCAGCGCCGCGCAGCTCGCCGCCGCGGGCTTCGACAGTGCCGTGCAACAGGCTGGAGCGGGAGACACCACGGCTCCGTCCGTGGTCTCGCTCAATGTGTCGCCCAGCTCGATCGACACGTCGCTCGCGTCGGCGAACATCACGTTCACGGTGCACATCGCCGACGACCTGAGCGGCGCGTCCGTCGGGAGCCCTTCGCCACCGTCGCAGATCGTGATGCAAGGCCCGAGCGGCACCCAACTCGTGCAAGCGAGCTTCGGCGCGGGCCAGCGAGTCTCGGGCTCCTCGCTCGACGGTGTGTACGCCACCACGATCGCCGTGCCGCGCTACTCGGAGCAAGGCACGTGGAGCGTGCTCTCGCTCGCCGTGAACGACAATGCCGGCAACAGCCGCACGTACGGTGTCACTGATCTCGTCGGCCCCACATTCGCGGCGACATTCCAACAGGTTGGCATCGGCGACATCAACGCGCCGCGTGTCGAGCAGTTCGCGATCGCACCCACGATCGTCGACACGAGCACCGGCCCGGCCTCCGTCACGTTCCTCGCCCGGCTCACTGACAACCTTGCCGGCGTGGCTAGCGGCGTCGCCGACTCGCCGACGCAGGCCACGTTCACGTCACCATCGGGAACGCAACAGGTGACCGCGTCGTTCGGCCTCGCACAGCTCACATCGGGCACGAACCTCGACGGCTGGTACGCGTTTCAGGCGACACTCCCGTACGGCGCGGAAGACGGCACCTGGATGCTCTCGAGCGCGCGACCCGTGGACTCCGCGCACAACGCCGCCGTCTACGACGCGAACTCCTGGACCGCGCTCGGCCTCGCGGCATCCTTCGACGTGCATTCGAGCGGCACGCCGGCCGCACCGACGAACGTCACCGCGATCGCCGGCGCGACCACCGACGCGGCCGTCGTGAGCTGGGTTCCGCCGGCGATCTCCGGCACGAGCGCGATCACTGCGTTCACGGTGACGGCTTCGCCCGGCGGTGCCACCGCGGTCGCCGACCCGTCGGCCACCTCGATCGCCCTGAGCGGCTTGAGCACGGGCGTCAGCTACACGTTCAGCGTGCACGCCACGAACAGCGCGGGTGATGGGCCCGAGTCGGCGCCGTCGAACCAGCTCATCCCGGGCGGTCTCCCCGACGTCACGCCCCCGCAGCTCACCTCGCTCGATGTCTCGCCCGTGACGGTGCAGACCACGAGCGGGCCCGCGGTGATCAACATCGACGTGGGCATCTCCGACGACGCCAGCGGACCCTCCGACAACCCGGCGCCACTGTCGAGCATCTCGTTCGCCGCACCCGACGGCACGCCCGGACCTTCTGTGACCGTCGCCGCGAACCAGCGCATCGCAGGCACCGCGCAGCTCGGGACGTATCGCGCGTCGCTGACGATGCCGCAGGGGAGCACGCTCGGCGGCTGGACCGTCGCCGGAGTCACCCTGGAAGACGCCGCGGGGCACTCGAGCACCTACACGCCCGCACAGCTCGTGACGCTCGGCGCCGCGCCCACGATCACCGTCGTCGCGGCAACCGTTCCCGACGCGCCGGTGAACGTGAGTGCAACAGCCGGAGTCCAGAGCGCCACGGTGACCTGGTTGCCGCCTGCGAACGACGGCGGCAATGCGCTCACGAGCTACATCGTGACCGCCGAGCCGAGCGGCACGACCGTGACCGTGCCCGCCGGGCTCACGTCGGCCACGGTGAGCGGTCTCACCGACGGCGCGCCCACATCCTTCGTGGTGCAGGCCGTCAACGACGTGGGCGCGAGCGCGCTGTCGGCGCCGTCGAACACCGTGACGCCGGGCGTCGTCGATCAGAGCGGCCCGCAGCTGCAGGCGTTCACCCTCACGCCTGCATCGCTCACGGCCGACCCCGCCGACCAGACGATCACGGTGAGCGCGCACGTCGTCGACTCCGGAACTGGCCTCGACCCCGCATCGCCTTCGTCGGTGAGCTTCGTCGACCCGGCCGGCGCACCGTTCGCCAGCGTCACGTTCGACTCCACGACGCTCGTCGCCGGCGACGCGTTCGACGGCACCTACGACGCCACGCTCGTGGTGCCGGGTGGCTCCGCATCCGGCGTGTACACCGTGGGTGGGATCGTGTTGCGAGACGCCGCCGGCAACCAGACGAGCTTCGATGCTGCCGCGCTCGACGCAGCCGGCCTGGCGAGTGCGTTCACGGTGGCTCCGGTACCGCCTCCGCCGCCGTCGGTGCCGGATGCGCCGTCGGGTGTGGTTGCGGTGCCGGGTGATGGTGTGGCGACGGTGTCGTGGGTGGCGCCGGTGAACGTCGGGTCGTCGCCGTTGGTGTCGTTCACGGTGACGTCGGTGCCCGATGGGGTGTCGGTGACGGTGGATGCGTCGGTGTTGTCGGCGTCGGTGGCGGGGTTGACCGACGGTACGGCGTATTCGTTCTCGGTGGTGGCGACGAACGCGGTGGGCGACAGTTTGGCGTCGGTGCTCTCGGATCCGGTGACGCCGGTCGCTCCGGTACCGCCTCCGCCGCCGTCGTTCCCCGGTGCACCGACGAACGTGGTCGTCGTGTTGAACGGTGGCATCTTCACCGTCTCGTGGACGCCCCCCGCCGACGATGGCGGCAGTCCGATCACGAGCTATGTGGTCACGGCAACGCCCGGCGGCACGAGCCAGACCGTCGACAGTGCCACGACTTCGGTCGACTTCGCCACGCTCGATCCGACGGTCACGTACTCGTTCATGGTCGTGGCCGTCAACGCGAACGGCACGGGTCCGCCGGGCTCGTGACGCGCGCCGCGCACCGGGCGAAACGCGCGGGTGTCCGTCTAGTGTCAGGTCGTGGCGGCGCGGACCAAGCAGCGGGCTCCTGCCGCGCCCCGACCACCGGCGCGCGCGGTTGCGCAGAGCGCTTCGGTCGCCGTGGCGCCGACGCAGTGCGGTCCGCTAGTGGCTCGCGATCTGTTCGGCGCCGCAGGGGTGGGCGTGGTTGCCTGCGCCCTGTTCCTCAGCACCTTCTCGGCGCACGTGGCGCTCGGCGACGCGCCCGAGTCCGTTGCGGGCGTGCGCACGCTCGGCATCCTGCACGCGCCTGGCTACGCGGCCTACGTGCTGGCCGCCCGCCTCTTCGCCACGATCCTGCCCTTGGGCAGCTGGGCCCTGCGCGTGAACCTGTTCAGCCTCGTGTGCGCGTCCCTCGCCGTCGCCTGCGTGCATCTCGTAGCGCGCGCCGTGGGGGCGCGGCCCGCCGGCGCGGCGATCGGCGCCCTCGCACTCGCGACCACGGCGTCGTTCTGGCTGAACGCCGGATTCGCCAAGTACTACTCGTTCACCGCGCTGCTGCTCGCGGGAAGCGTGCTGGCGGTGCTCGTATGGCAGGAACGCGGTGGCACCACCTGGTTCGTGCTCGCGGCGGCGCTCCTCGCGGTGGCGCTCGGTGCCGGGTGGCAGCTCGCAGCCATCGCCGCGGTGAGCCTCGCGGTGCTCGTTGCGCTCGGACCCCGCCGGCCGAACATCGACGAGAGCGTGATCGCCGGCGGCGTCTTCATCGTGATCTCCGGCGCGCTCGTGCTCTTCGCGCTGATCCGCGCCCACCAGGACCCGACGCTCAACTGGGGTGGCGCGACCAATGCCGGCCGGCTCGTGCACATGCTGTCGCGCCGCGACTTCCAGTCGGTTGCGGGCGCGCGGAGTGGACTGAACGCGGTGTTGCTCCGCCGGCTCGGCGCGCTCACCGGCGGGTTGGTCCGAGATTTCGGCGCCGGCGCCATCGTCCTCGGCGTGATCGGTGCGGTGCGGGCCGCCCGGCTCGGTCGGGCCCGCGTGCTGTTCCTCGTGCTCGCTGCTGTGCTCGATCTCGTGAGCGTGTTCGTCGGCGCGGGCATCAACGATCTTGCGGGGTTCTGGTCGGTGCTCACGCAGGGCGGATATCTGCTGCTCACGATGATCGTGATTGCCGTGCTCGTCGCGCTCGGCGCAACCGAGGTGGGCGACCGACTTGCGATGGGGCTCGAGCGGCGCCGCGCCACGACCGCCGACAGCTCGCCGCGATCGGGCTCGAGCAATGCGAACGTCGCGACCGGCGTGACGGCCGCGGTCCTTGCGGTGGCGGTGCTGCTCCCGTCGGTACTCGTGCACCGCGAGCATGCCAACCTCCGGGTGCAGCCGTACGCCGATCAGTACGCGCAGGAGGTGCTCGACGCGCTCCCGCAGCACGCGGCGCTACTCGTCTGGGGCCAGGAATACAGCATGCCGATGCTCTACCGGCAGCTCGTCGACCACCAACGACCTGACGTGCTCGTGATCAGCGCCAACGACGTCGGTCTCGATTGGGGTCGCGAGCAGCTCGCGCGGCGACTGCACCTCGGCACCGACCTCGATCAGGCCAGCGTCGTCGACTCCGTGCGCGTGCTCGCCAAGGACCTGCGCCGCACGCGCCCCGTCTACCTCGACACCACCGCGATGTACTACCTCGCGACGGTGCTCGGCTACGAGACCCGCGGTCTCGTCGGCAAGCTCGTCGATGACGGCGTGAGCGCCTTCAAGATCAACGATGTGGATGCCGTCGCCGCATCGATGCGGGCCGGCGATCGCACCGCCGGCGTCGATGCGCCCGCGAACCTGCGCATCCCGTTCTTCAACGCGTACCTGTTCCGTTCCCGCGCCCACGTCGAGCTCGCCAAGGTCTACGCGTTGGTCCACAATCGTGGCGCGATGCTGCGCGAGCTTCGGATCGCGGTGCGGATGTTCCCACTCGATCCGCGCCCGCAGGCCGCGCTGCGCCGACTCGGTGGCTCGGCAACGGTCGACCCGCTGCCGATCATGCGAACGCTCTGATCGCTACGAGGCGGTGATCACGTAGTTGCCGAGTGCGTCGAGGCGGGCAGTCATCCCCGGCGGCACAACCACCACGGTGAACGGCTCCTCGATCAACGCCGGCCCGGCGAGCTCGACGCCGGCACCCAAGCTCGTGCCGTCGAACACCGGCGTGTCGAACCACGCACCGAAGTAGGCACGCCGAGTGCCCTTGCGGGCCTCCGACGGGTTCGTGACCGTTCCGGTCTCGGCCAGCCGAGCGGGCTTCGGCGTGTTGCCTCGCGCCACGATCCGAACGCCGCGCACGAGCGGCTGCTGGTTGCGGAAGGAGAACCCGCGCTCCGATTCGTGCTGATCGTGAAAGCGCTCGGCGAGGTCGAGCAACGACGCGTCGTCGATCGCCGTGGCCTCGGGTACCGGCACGCTCATGTCGAAGTTCTGACCCGGGTAGCACATCTGCACGAACAGGGTCTGGTGGACCACGTCGTCGTCGAGGCCGGCGGGATCGAGCTCCTTGTTCGCTTCTTCGAGCAGCTCGCCGAGGAGCGAACGCAGGCGTGCTACATCGACCTGCGAGAGGGGCGTCACGTACGAGCGCACCACATCGACCACGTAGTCGGCCACGAGCACGCCGAGCGCGCTGAACGCGGGCGCCGCCTTCGGCACGAGGATCGTGTCGATGCCGAGCTCGGGCGCGATCGCCCAGGCGTGCACCGCGCCGTTGCCTCCGTAGGCGATCAACGCGAGGTCGCGTGGGTCGGCCCCATGGCCGGCCAGCACCTTGCGGGTCGCGTTCGCCATGTTCGCGTTGACGATGCGCTCGATGCCCCACGCCGCCTGCGTCACGTCGACGCCGAGCGGCTCGGCGACGTCGCGTTGGATCGCGGCGCGCGCCGCGTCGACGTCGAGGCTCATCCGGCCACCTGCGAAGCCGTCGGAAGGGATGTATCCGAGCACGGCATCGGCGTCGGTGACCGTGGGGCGCGTCCCGCCCCGGCCGTAGCACGCCGGGCCGGGCACAGAGCTCGCCGACTCGGGCCCGACGAGCAACGCGCCTTGGCGCACACGGGCGATCGATCCGCCCCCGGCACCCACCGACTGCACGTCGACCATCGGCATCCCGATGTAGTAGCGGTAGCGCCAGTTCCAGTCGGTCTTGATCTCAGGCTCGCCGTGGCGCACCAAGCAGAGGTCGTAGCTCGTGCCGCCCATGTCGACCGCGACGAAGTCGGAGAGGCCGGCGAGCTTGGCCGCGACGGTGGCACCCATCACGCCGCCCGTCGGGCCGCTGGCGAGCACCGACACGGCGCGCTTGGCCACGTAGTCGGGGGGCATCACGCCACCCGTCGACTGCATGATCAACAACGGTCCTGCGTAACCCGCGGTGCGCAGCTTGTCCTGGAGGTTGCCGATGTAGCTCGACAGCTTCGGCGCGAGGTACGCGTTCACGAGCGTGGTCGAGACCCGCTCGAACTCGGGGCCGCGCGGCATCACTTCGTGGCTCAGCGAGATGTGCTCCACATCGGGGAACTCCTCGAGCACGATCTCGCGCGTGCGGCGCTCGTTCTGCGGGTTCACGAACGAGAACAGGTACATCACCGCGATCGACCGCACGCCGAGCTTGCGCAGACGGCGCACGCCGGCGCGCACAGCCTCTTCGTCGAGCTCGAGCAGCACATCGCCTTCGAAGCCGACGCGTTCGGGGATCGCGATGCGATTGCGTCGACGTGCGATCTGGAACGGACCCGGCGCGGCCGGATCCCAGATCTCTTCCTTGTGGCAGCGGCGGAACTCGATCTCGTCGCGGTGGCCTTCGGTGACGA
Organism: Acidimicrobiia bacterium; assembly: GCA_017882905.1. Taxonomy (GTDB): domain Bacteria; phylum Actinomycetota; class Acidimicrobiia; order IMCC26256; family PALSA-610; genus Chersky-683. The sequence continues at coordinate 14,532 of JADGOO010000036.1, forward strand.
GCAAGCCCGTCACCGCACCGTTCTGCTCGATCATCGTGTTGTCGCCCGTGGTGGTGCCGTGCACCACGATGTCGAGCTGCCCGCACAGCTCCTGGAGCGTGAGCCCGAACTGTTGGGCTAGCTCGGTGAGGCCGTTCATCACGCCCGTCGACTGATCGTCGAGCGTGCTCGGCGTCTTGTCGAGCACGACATGATTGTCGGGCGTCACACAGATCAGGTCGGTGAACGTGCCACCCACGTCCACCCCGACCCGGTATCCGCTCATCGTGTGCCTGTGTCGCGGAGCTGGGCTCGGAGGTCGCCGGTCGCCTCGTGGTCGATCGCGAGGCTGAGGTCGTCGAGGGAACCCGTGAGCACCACGCCGTAGTCGCGGTGCGCACCCTCGACCGACACGTACTCGTCGAGCACGTCGTCGAGCACGGCCTCGGGATCACGGTCGAGTGGGTCGCCCCAACCGCCGCCGCCGCCGTAGTCGAACATCACGCGGTCGCCGGCCTGCATCGGCACGTTGTTCGCCGTGTGCGCCACCCGGTACGGGTCGTCGCTGCCGTAGCGAAGGATCATCTCGTTCGGCGCACCGTTGCGACCGCCGCAGATGCCGACCATCGGGTACTTCATGCCGACCACGTAGGTGTACACGGTGGAGTCGACGCACACTTCCTTCTCGTAGTGCGACCCACAGATCCCTCGCCATTGGCCCGCGCCGCCGCTGTCTGTGCGGTAGTCGCGGCTCCATTGCACGTGCGGGAACAGGCTCTCGTTGATCTCCGCGGTGGCCTTCCAGAGGTTGCCGAAGCTCACCGAGAGCGCCCCCCAGGCATCGAGGCCCTTGGCGGCATTGCACCAGCCTGCGTAGACCTCGGCCGAGTGGTCGACGAACTCGCGACCTGAGCGAGGATCGACGCCGCGGATCACGGTGGGGATGCCGGTCTTGTAGGTCTGGGGGACGGCCTTGGCGGGCAGCACGTGCTGCATCGCCACGGCGATGACCTCGCCCACGTCGGCGCCCGGGTGATGCGTCCCGGCGCTCACCGGCTTGCCCGGCGGCGGGTTCAGCACGCAGCCCTGCGGCACGATGAGCCTGATCGATTCGAAGAAGCCTTCGTTCTTCGGGATCTCGGGATCCATCATCGACGCGATCTGGCCGATGGTGTACCCGCGCGTGTTGCCGTACGTGGACCAGGCCTGCAGGTGCGGGCGAGTGTCGGATCCCGTGAAGTCGATCGTGAGATCCGAGCCCTGCACGGTGATCTTCACGTGGAGGTGCACGTCGGGATTCCCGATCGGGTCATGATCGACGTACGCGTCGCCTTCGTACTCACCGTCGGGCCACGACGCGACCTCTTCGCGGAAGCGTCCGGCGGCGTAGTCGATCATCGAGTCGACGCTCTGTTCGACCATCGTCGCGCCGAAGCGGTCGAGGATCTCTTGCAGGCGGGTCACACCGAGCTGCGCGGCGCCGATCTGCGCACGCAGGTCACCGATGTAGTCGGCGATGCGGTTGTTCGCCTGCAGCGCGTAGAGCACGTCGCGGCGCTCGCGGCCCTGGTCGAGCACCTTGACGACGGGCCAGCGGACGCCTTCGCCCCAGATGTCGTTCGCGGTCACGTTGTAACCGCCGGGCACGGCGCCGCCCGTGTCGCCGTGGTGGCACTGGATCGACGCGATCAGGACCATGCGCCGCGCACCCGAGACGGGGTCGTCGGCGAACACCGGCGCGAACACGTTGTAGTCGGGGAGGTGGCCGCCGCCGTGGTACGGGTCGTTGGCGGCGAACACGTCGCCCTCGCGGAACTCGTCGACGCCGAGGAAGTCGAGCGCGAAGCGCACCGGCAGCGTGGAAGTGAGCATGAACTGCGGGATCCCGACCGACAGCGCCGCGAGGCGGCCCTGGGCGTCGAGGATCGTGGCATTGCGCTCGTTGCTCTGGTTCAGGATGGGTGTGGTCGCCGTGCGCGACACGTACGTCGCCATCTCGAAGCAGATCGTCTCCATCCCGCCGCGGATCACCTCGGCGGTCACCGGATCGATCGATGAGCCGGCAGAGAGGCGACTGCGGCTCCCGGCGAGCCGCACCACATCGGCGCTGGTCATCGGTGCCTCCTCATGGGCGCGCGGAACCTGACATGCACGTCAGATTCTACCCAGGGCGGAGCGGTGTGCGCCCGAATGCGGCGGGCGCCGCTCCACGGCGTCCGGAGCGTCAGCGCCGGCGGCGGCTGGCGTACATGGCCCGGTCGGCCGAGGCGAGCAGCCTCGTTGCGGTGACCGCGCCGCCTTGGGTGCACGCCGAGCCGGTGGTGGTCGACACCTTCACCGTGGTCGCCCCGAGGCGAAGCGGCTCGATCTCGAGCGCGTCGCGGAGGCGCTGGGCGATGGCTTCGACCTCGCCGTTCTCAGCATCGATGCCTTCGCAGAGCACCACGAACTCGTCGCCGCCGAAACGGGCCACGGTGTCGCTCGGTCGGACCGCGGCGCAGAAGCGGCGCGCCACTTCCACGAGCACGCGATCCCCGGTGTTGTGTCCGTGCGTGTCGTTCACGGCTTTGAAACCGTCGAGGTCGGCGTAGATCAAAGCGACCGTGCTCGCGTCGCGGCGGGCCCGCGCCAGCGCGTGCTCGAGGTGGTCGAGCAGCAGTGCGCGGTTCGCCAAGCCGGTGAGCGTGTCGTGCGTGGCGCGGTGGGCGAGGTCGGCGTGTTGGCGACGCGCTTCGGTGACGTCCTCGCCGGTGCTCACGAGCCATTCGATCGTCTGACCGGTGGGGCCGATCCCGGCCACGATCGTCTGGCGGATTTCGAGTATGCCGCCGCGGCGGCCGTACATCGGGATGATCCCGCGCCACCAACCCTTGGCGAGCAACGCCGGGCGGATCTCGCGGTAGTAGAGGTCGATCGCGGGCGCCGGGTACAGCTGCTCCACGGTGCAGTCGGTCACGTTGGTCACGCCGAGGCGCACCCGGGCCGACGGATTCAGGTACACCACGCCGCCGCGATCGTCCGTGATGCCGATGAGATCGGGAGAGCGGTCGTACACCGGCGCAAGGGCGGCTGCGATCGCCTGCGCGTCGGCCACGGCCGAGACGTCGTCCACGAGCGCATTGATACCCACGACGCCGCGTGGATCACGTTGTGCAACGAACGTGACATCGACGGTACGCCCGGTCTCAGCCAGACGCACGCGGACCGATACCGGGTCGCGGTGCGGATCGAGTGGCGCGAACACCGCTTCGTGGAACGCGGCCTCGAGTGCCACGCGGTCGGCGTCGATGACCGCATCGGCCAAGTCCTTGCCGAGCGTGGCCGCCGGCTCGAGGCCGGTCGCCGATGCGAACGCGTCGTCGCACCAGTCGATGGTGCGGTTGAGGCGGCAGGCGAATCCGGCGACGGTTGCGCGGGCCGGCATCTCGTCGAGGATTGATTCGCCCGTTCTGATGCCGTCGTCCACGGCCCCGCTCCTCTCCCGTCCCAGTGTCAGCATTCCCCAACGTCGACAGGTGGTCAATGCAGGGTTTCCCCAAGGCACCATCAACGCCGCCTCAATCTGTGACGTTGCCCTCATCGGTGGCGACCAAGTAGCAATCAACGCTGTGGACGATGCGTACGGACCCACCCACTTCGCCGGCACAGACCCTCACCGGGTCGCGTTCGTCGACGGTGATCGGGTCGTGCGCTACGGCGAGCTCGAAGCACGAACGGCGCGTCTCGCGGCCGCGCTCGCGGCGATGGGCGTCGGCGCCGACGACCGCGTTGCGATCATGCTCGACAACTCCGTGGAGTTCTTCGAGGCGTGGGCGGCGGTCGGTCGCCTCGACGCCGCAGTCGTGCTCGTGAACTGGCACCTGAAGCGAGACGAGCTCACCTACATCCTCGGCGATTCGCGCGCCAAGGTGCTCATCGCCGCGGGCGGCTTCGAGTCGGTTGCCCGCGAGGCCGCCGCGTCGACCGGCTGTCGCCTCGTGATGGCGCCCGACGAGTACGAAGCCGCGATCGCCGGCGCGCCCGGGCCGGGCACTGCGCACGCCGCGGCGGTGCTCGATTGCACCGGGCTGGCGTCGCCGGTGTTCTACACGTCGGGAACGACCGGCCGGCCCAAGGGGGTGGTGCACGGCACCTTCCGGCGCGAAGCCGCCCTGGCCGGACAACGCGGACAGGTGGCGTTGTGGGGCTGGACGGGCGACGACGTCTACATCTTGTCGGGGCCCGCCTACCACGCAGGCCCGGGTGGCTATGTGATGGCGGCGCTGTTCGTGGGTGCCTCGACCGTGATCGTGCACCCCGACGATCGTGGCCGCTGGGACGCACGGGCGTGGTTGGCCGCGGTGGCGCGGCACCACGTGACGATCTCGTTCATGACCCCGGCGCACTTCATCCGTCTGCTCGAGCTCCCCGAAGCCGACCGGCAGGCCGCCGACCTCTCGAGCCTGCGCGTGATCGTGCACGGTGCCGCGCCGTGCCCCGTCGCGGTCAAACAGCAGATCCTCGACTGGTTCCCGTGCCCGGTGTGGGAGATCTACGGCGCGAGCGAAGGTGGTGCCACGCGCATCAGCTCCGACGAGTGGAGAGAGCGGCCGGGGAGTGTCGGAGCGCCGTGGCCGGGGATCGAAGTCCGGATCCTCGACGAGGACGGCCGACCCGTTGGCGTTGGCGAGACCGGTCTCGTCTACGTGCGACCGGCCGGTGGGGCACGGTTCCACTACCACGACGATCCCGACAAGACCGACGCGGCATGGCGCGACGACGCGTTCACCGTGGGCGACGTGGGCCACCTCGACGCCGGCGGCTACCTGTACCTCACGGATCGGGCCAGCGACATGGTGATCCGCGGCGGCGTGAACATCTATCCGCGCGAAGTGGAAGAGGTGCTCTACACGCACCCCGCGGTCACCGACTGTGCTGTGTTCGGCGTGCCCGACGAGCGCCTCGGCGAGCAGCTCAAGGCCGTCGTCGAGCTGCGGACGCCCACGGAGCTCGGCGCGCTCGCCGACTTCGTTCGCGCGCGCATCGCCGACTACAAGGTGCCGGCGCAGTGGGAGGCGATCGACGAGCTGCCGCGCAACCCGAACGGCAAGGTGATGAAGCGCCAGCTGCGCGACGCGGCATGGCAGGACCAGGAGCGCCGCATCGGCTGAAGGCGGTCAGCCGCCACCCAGGTAGCCACTGACCGCATGCTCGCGGGCCTCGGTCGACGGGCCGTGCCAGTCGACCCGGCCTTGCCGCAGCACCACCGCCGTGTCGGCGAGCTCGAGCGCGCGGTCGACGTACTGCTCCACGAGCAGGATCGTCACTCCCTGCGCCTTCGCGCGAGCAAGCGACTCGAACACGAGGTCGACCAGCTTCGGCGCCAGGCCGAGCGACATCTCGTCGGCGACGAGGAGGCGGGGCGGCGCCGCGAGCACGCGGGCGAGTGCGAGCATCTGCTGCTCGCCCCCCGAGAGCGTGCCCGCGAGCTGACGGGCGCGGTCGCGCAGCACGGGAAACGTGGACAGCGCACGTCCGAGCGCGTCGGCGCGCTCCGCCGGTTCCACCGCGGCGCGCAACAGCGCCCTCAGGTTGTCGGCCACGGAGAGGTGCGGGAAGATCCCACGCCCTTCAGGAACGAACGCGATGCCGAGCCGGGCGACGCGGTGAGCCGCCCACGCGGTGACGTCGGTGCCGTCGATGTGCACCCGGCCGCGCGCGACCGGCACCGCGCCCACGATCGCCGCGGCGAGCGAGCTCTTGCCGGCGCCGTTCGCGCCGAGCACTGCGACGGCGGTCCCTGCTGCGACCTCGAGGTCGACGCCCGCCACCGCGAGCGCTTCGCCGTAGCGCACTTCGAGACCGTGCACGGACAGACGCGCAACGGTCGGCTGCGCTGTGGGGGCGGCCAGTGGAGAGGTCACTCGGCGCTCCCCAGGTACGCGGTCTGCACGGCGGCGTCACCGCGGATCTCATCGGGGGTGCCGCGTGCGATCACGCGCCCGAAGTCGAGCACGGTCACGTCGTCGGCGAGACCGAGCACCATCTCGACATCGTGTTCCACGAGCAGCACGGCGAGATGGCGATCGTCGCGCAACGCCGCGATCACTGCCGCGAGGCGCGCCGTGTCGCTCGGATCGAGGCCCGACGACGGTTCGTCGAGGAGCACCACCCGTGGGTCAGTCGCGACGGCGCGCGCCACCTCGACGAGGCGTCCCGTGCCGAGCGGCAGCGAGTGCACGGGCTGATGGGCGATCGCGGCCAGACCGAGGAGCTCGAGCGTGCCGTCGACGGCGTCGGTCTCGGTCGCGTTCGTGCGGCGCCCGAGCCCGACGAGATCGCGCAGCAGGTTCCGCCGTTGATGGCGAACTCGATGCGCGAGCACGACGTGATCTCGCACGGTGAGCTCGCCGAACAGCTCGAGCCGCTGGAACGTGCGCGCGACGCCGAGGCGGGCGCGGCGCTGCGGGCTGTGGCGGGTGATGTCGGCGCCGTCGAGCTCGACGCGCCCGCCGCCGGGGCGCTGCAGACCGCTCAGCACCGCGAAGAGCGTCGACTTGCCGGCGCCGTTCGGGCCGATCAGACCCGAGATGCCGGCCGGTCCGACCTCCACCGACACGTCGTCGAGCGCGGTCACACCACCGAAGCGCACGGTGACGCCGCGAGCGGCGAGGAGCGCGCTCACGCGACGGCCGCAGTTCGCTGATCGCGCTTCGCGCTCCGTCGACGCTGCTTGCCCCGGCGACCCTCCCGGATCTGCACGAGCGCGCCGCGCGGCTCACGGGCCAGGCCGAGTGCTCCGAGCCCGAACATCAACCCGGGAACCTCGAGCCACTTGCCCTGCAGGTGCAGCAGGCTCGAGAACACGTCGGGCGTCACCGCGTAGAGCGTGCCGGCCAGCAACGCCGCGGTTGGGCTGCGCACGCCCCAGGTGACCACGATCGCGAGCCAGACCAGACCGAAGGGCCACAGGAACTCGATCGGTTGCGCCACACGCGCGTACTGCACGTAGAACGCGCCGCCGAGCGCAGCAATCGCCGCGCTGAGTCCGAACGCCACGAGCTTCGCCCGCACGATGCTGATGCCCATGGTGGCCGATGCCACTTCACTCGACCGCGTGGCGGCGAGCGTCAGACCGGTTGTGGAGCGCTGCATGTTGCGCACCACGATCGCGACGAGAACGAAGACGATGAGCACGAGGCGGAAGAACGCAGTGTCGCCGCCGAACGCGATCGGACCGATCTTCGGGCGCGGCACCGGAACGCCGGATCCGAAGTTGCTGATGCCGTCGAGCTGGAACCACGTGTTCTGCACGAGCTCCGCGAACGCCAAGGTGGCCAGCGCGACGTAGAGGTCGCCGAGGCGCAGGCTGGGCAGCGCGGCGAGCAAGCCGATCGGCACGACGATCACGACGGCGAGCGCAGTGGCCGCGAGCACCGACATGTTGTTGTTCACCACGAGCTGGCCCACGAGCAGACCACCGATGCCCGCGAACGTGATCTGGCACAGCGAGATCAGGCCACCTTCGCCGGCCACCACGGTGTACGACAAGGCGATGATCGCCACGCAGAGGCCCTTGCCGGCCAGCCCGAGCCACAGCGCCCGGCTCCCGTGCAACCAGAGGGGGAGGAACAGCCACGCGGCGGCGAGGAACACGAGTCCACCCGGAGGCGTGCGCGCGAGACGCCGCCAGCGCCCGACGGTTGTGGCGTCCGCTGACGGGCTCGGCCCGCGCGCAGGATCGACCGCGGCGACGTCGGCTTCGGGTGCCGCGTCGGCGAGCAGGTCGGGTTCCTCGGTGCCCCGGCGGTTGTCGACGACGAAGCGCTCTCGTCCGAGCCCGCGGTAGCAGACCAAGAACGCGAGCATGATCAGGAACGGCAGGCTGGGCTGGAGCCCGCGCACCCACACGCTGTCGCGGTTGACCACGTGGTTGATCACGTCTTCGATCGGCTTCCAGCGGATCAGGTTCTGGACCACACCCACGAGCAGGGAGCCCGCGAACGCCAGGGGCAGGCTGTGCATGCGCGCAATCACCACGCCCGCGAACGCGCCGAGGATCAGGAACGTGAACTGCGAGTCGAGGTAGCCGCGCAACGGGGCGAGCATGATCCCGCTGATGCCCGCGAGCGTGGTGCCGATCATCCACGAACCCGCCGAGACCACAGCGACGTTGATGCCCGCGGTCGACGCGAGTGACGGCGCGTCGACGGTGGCCCGCACCGATAGGCCGAACGCGGTGTAGCGGAGCAACAGCACGAGCGCGACCGCGAGCAGGATCGTGGTGACGAGCACGATGATCTGATCGGAATCGAGCGGCACGCCGAGCCAGCTGTAGTTGTGATGCGGGTAGGGGCCGAGACCGCGCAGGTCCTGGATCTGCTCGGTGCCGAACACGATGCGCGACAACGGTCCGATCGCGACGAACAGGCCGACGGTGGCCACGAGCCGAACGGCCGGCGGCGCGTGAGTGAGCTTGCGGAACAGGCCCGCCCAGAGGCCGAGGCCGATGAGAGGGGAGACCACGAAGGCCGCGATCGCGCCCGCGAGGAACCGATTCATGCCGTGCGAGAACGCGAGCCAATGGAACGTGATCGCCACGAAGAACGCGATCTCGCCGTGTGCGAAGTTGAAGATGCGCGACGACGAGTACGTGAGCACGAGGCCGACGGCCGCGACCGCGTACACGCAACCCGCAACGAGGCCGGCGACGAGGAAGATCAGCACGACGAGCTGGTCACGGCGCGGTTCAGCTGAGCTTGAGCGGGTTGCCGCAGAACTGCTTGCCGCCGAACAGCGGCACGAACTTCGCCTTCGTCACCCGTACGTAGAACACGCACTGGAACTGCTTGCCGAAGCTCGTGGTGAGGTTGACGGGATCGAACGCGCCGTCGGCCGTCCAGTCGGTCACGAGTCGAAGGTTGTTGATGAACGCCTTGCGAGTGGGGCAGCTCACGCCCGACTCCTTCAGTCCTTCGATCAGCGTTTCGCCCGAGAGCCAGCCCACGTACGGGATCTGGCCGCGCACCACGCTCTTCGGCGCCCACTTGTCGAAGGCGACAGCCGATGGTGAGTGCAGCTCGAGGGGCCGGAACTCGAGGCCGAACACCGCGCCTTCCACGCCGGGCAAGGTGAGCACACGCGGGTCGTAGCCGCCGGGGAACACCACGACCTTGAGCTTCACGCCCGCCTTCGTGAGCGAGTCGGAGAGCGCGGTGTTCTGCAGGAAGTCCATGCCGGTGATGAGGGCATCGGCGCCCGAGTCCTTGATGCGCTGGACGATCGAGGTGAAGTCGGTCTGGTCAGGCGGCACGTCGCTCGCCGTGTAGGCCACCGAGATCTGCTTCAGCTGCTGGATCGACTTCACGATCTGCTGCACGAACGTGGCACTGGCCTGGTTCGCTCCGCCGATCGCGGCGACCTTCGTGCCGCCGAGCGTCTTGATCAGGTCGTTGTTGCGCGAGGTGTAGTCGTGGGCCTGATCGACCGACGTGCCCTGGCGGAACGTGAACATGTTGGTGTACGTGCTCCACTCGGCCAGACCCACGTGCCAGCCGACCACAGGGATGGCCTTGCTGTTCAGGTACTGGGCGGAGCCGTTCGCCGCGCTCGACATCTCGACGATGCTGAACACGTTGTCCGACTCGACGAGTCGCCGCGCGGCTTCGCCGTTGCGGGTGGGATCGGTGGCGTCGTCGGCGACGTCGAGCACGATCTTGCGACTGCCGAGCTCGCCGGTCTGGTTGGCCTCGTCGACGCGAGCCTTGAGGCCGCCGAGCGTGTCGGCGAACGAGAGGGCGCCGGGTCCGCTCTGCGGCACGATCACGCCGATCTTGATGGTCGACGCGGTCATGCCGGGGTCGTTCACGCACGGGTTCGGCGCCGCGATCTTGGTGGCGACCGTGGTCGGCGTGCCCGCCTTGACCGTGGTCGTCGTCGAGCTCTTCGTGTCGTTGCTGCACGCGCCGAGAGCGATCGCGACGAGCGCGAGCGCGGTCGTGGAACGGAGCCCGCGAGCCGTCATGGTCATCCCCCCGGATGTCGCTGGTGCTGGCGAGCACGATCATGCCCGAACAAAGGTGCCTCTGTCAGGGATGGTGGCAGGTATCCTCGTCGTCGTGGCGAGCTGAGCACCCACCCGCGGTCCTGTCCGTACGCGCCCAGGTAGGTGTGCCATGCCGTCCCCGTCGTCGGCGACGCTCGTCGCTCGCTCCATCACGAAGCACTTCGGTCCGAGTCTCGTGCTCGACGCGGTGTCGTTCACAGTGCCGCCCGGGATGCGGCTCGGCGTGGTGGCTCCGAACGGCACCGGCAAGTCGACGTTGTTGCGCATCCTCGCCGGGCTCGAAGAAGCCGACAGCGGCACGGTCGAGGTGCTCCCCGAGTCGGCCACGGTGGGCTACCTCGCCCAAGAGCCCGAGCGGCGCGCCGACGAGCGAGTGCGCGACGCACTCGCCCGCCGCACCGGGGTCGCCGCGGCCGACGCCGCGCTCGCAGCTGCGGCTGACGCGCTCGGCGCCGGTGACCCCGGCGCCGACGACCGGTACGCGCACGCGCTCGATCGGTTCCTCGCGCTCGGTGCCGCCGACTTCGACGCGCGCCTCGGCACCGTGTGCGCCGACCTCGGTCTGGCCCCGGCGTTGCTCGACGCGCCCACGGCCGTCTTGTCGGGCGGCGAGGCCGCGCGCGTCTCGCTCGCCGGCGTGCTGCTCGCCCAGTTCGAGGTGCTGCTCCTCGACGAGCCCACCAACGATCTCGACTTCGACGGTCTCAGCCGGCTCGAGCGATTCGTGCACGACTGGACCGGCGCGCTCGTGATGGTGTCGCACGACCGCGCCTTCCTCGAGCGGACGGTGACCGCGGTGCTCGAGCTCGACGCGCACTCGCACCGGGCCAGCGAGTACCACGGTGGCTGGTTGGCGTACCGCGACGAGCGCGCCACGGCGCGCCGCCACGCGGAGGAAGCCCACGAGCGGTTCGTGTCGCAACGCGACGACCTCCTCGATCGGTCGCGGCGCGAACGGTCGTGGGCGGTGCAAGGCGTCAACAAGGTGCGCAAGAGCGACGAGACCGACAAGCACATCCGGGCGTTCCGCACCGCGTCGAGCGAGCAGCTCGCAGCGAAGGCGAAGCGCACCGAGCGCCAGATCGAACGCCTCGAGGTGGTCGACAAGCCCTGGGAAGGATGGGAGCTGCGCTTCGACATCGCCGCGGCGGCCAAGACGAGCACACGTGTCGTGTCGCTCGACGGCGTGGTCGTGGAACGCGATGGCTTCCGGCTCGGGCCCCTGACGTTCGAGGCATCGGCAGGCGAGCGCATCGTGATCACCGGCGCGAACGGCAGCGGCAAGACCACGCTGCTCGGCGTGATCCTCGGCACGGTGCAGCCCGCGAGCGGGGCGCGCCGCCTCGGGCCCGGCGTGGTGGTCGGCACCCTGGAACAGGCGCGCAGCGCGTTCATGGGCGCCGGCTCGTTGCTCGACGGTGTGGTGCTGGCCACCTCGCTGTCGCTCAGCGAAGCGCGTTCGCTGCTTGCGAAGTTCGGCCTGGCCGCCGATCACGTGCTGCGCGCGCCCGCGTCACTGTCGCCCGGTGAGCGCACGCGCGCTGAGCTCGCGTTGCTGATGGCCGGCGGCGTGAACGCGCTCGTGCTCGACGAACCCACCAACCACCTCGACCTCGAGGCGATCGAGCAGCTCGAGGGCGCGCTCGCGCGCTTTCGCGGCACGCTGCTCGTCGTCAGCCACGACCGGCGCTTCCTCGATGCGGTGGAACCGACGCGCGTGCTGCAAGTCGACGGGGGCGCGATCGTTGCCGACGAGGTCGTGACCTGACGGGTCAGGCGAACAGGAGATCCGCGATCCGGTCCTGGTGCCAGTCGGTGGTGCCGAGCTGCGTCTCGCCGAGCGTGGCCCGGCGCAGGTAGAGGTGCAGATCGTGCTCCCACGTGTAGCCGATGCCGCCGTGGATCTGGCTCGCGTCCTTGAGGATCCGGTGCGCGGCTGCTCCGGCCGCCGCCTTCGCGCTGTGTGCGGCCCGAGTGCGCTCGGAATCGGCCGCGTCGACCGTCATGGCTGCGTAGTGCACCGACGCGGTGGCGCGTTGCAGCGCGAGCGACATGTCGGCCAGCTTGTGCTGGATCGCCTGGAACGAACCGATCGGGCGATCGAACTGCACGCGCTCCTTGGCGTAGCCGAGCGCCATGTCGAACAGGCGCCGTGCGGTGCCGACGAGCTCGGCGGCCGCAGCGGTGTGTGCGCGATCGAGCCACGCGCGACCGAGTGCCGGGTCGAGCTTCGTGAGCGCGCCGCTCGTAGGAGCTTCCACGGTGAAGAGTCGTCGACTCGTGTCGATCGCCTTGATCGGACGAAGTGTGCACTCTTCTCGCGCGACCACCCGCACCGACCAGCCGGAATCGACGATCACGATGGTGCGGGCGAGATCGGCGTCGGGAACGAACATCTTGCGCGTGTCGCTGTTGGGCTCCCACGAGCCGTCGGTGCCCGCGATCGCGACGGTGCTCACTGTCTCGCCGGCGAGGACGGCGTCGAGAACGCCATCGAGGCGCGCGTCGCCAAGCGCGGCGAGCAGCGGCGCCGCGAGCGCGACGCTGGCGAAGAACGGTCCCGGTGCGCACACGTATCCGGTCTCGTCGAGGAACAGGCACAGGTCGGTGCAGTCGCCGGTGCCGAGTCCCGCGAA
>JADGOO010000253.1 GCA_017882905.1 Acidimicrobiia bacterium
GGCAGGTCGATCTGGGTGACGTCGCCGGTGACCACGGCCTTGCTCCCGAAACCGAGCCGGGTGAGGAACATCTTCATCTGCTCGGCCGTGGTGTTCTGCGCCTCGTCGAGGATGATGAAGCTGTCGTTCAGTGTGCGACCGCGCATGTACGCAAGCGGCGCCACCTCGATCGTGCCGCGCTCCATCAGCCGTTGCACGCCCTCGGACTCGAGCATGTCGTACAGCGCGTCGTAGAGGGGCCGCAGGTACGGGTCGACCTTGGCGAGCATGTCGCCGGGCAGGAAGCCGAGTCGCTCTCCTGCTTCGACCGCCGGACGCGTGAGGATGATGCGGTTGACTTCCTTGGCCTGCAGCGCCTGGGCGGCCAACGCCACCGCGAGGTAGCTCTTGCCGGTTCCGGCGGGTCCGATCGCGAACGTGACCGTGTTGGTGCGCACCGCGTCGACGTAGCGCTTCTGGCCCGCGGTCTTCGGGCGCACCGTCTTGCGGCCGCGCACCACCTCGGTACCGAACACATCACTCGGGCGCACGTCGGTGCGCAGCATCTCGATCGAACGGGTCACACCCTCTCGGTCGATCGGGTGGCCGCCTTGCAGCACGAGCACGAGCTCCTCGAAGAGTCGGGCGACGCGTTGCGCGTCGTCGCTCGGACCGGTGACCGTTATCTCGTTGCCGCGCACGAGGATCTGCACCGGGAAGGCCGCCTCGACCAGGCGCAACAGCTCGTCGCCCGGGCCGAGCAGCTCGACCATGAGGTGATTGCCCGGCACGGTGACCCGGACCTGGGCGGCAGCAGGAGTGGACGACGTCAAGGCGTTCAGCAGCGTAGCGGTTCGAACCGCCCAGACGCGCGGGTCGTGCCGGATCGGACGTGATGGGCGCGCCGCGTCAGTGCTTGATCTCGGCGCAGAGGCCGAGCTGCGCGAAGCGCTTGCCGAGCTCGTCGACGCCACGACCGAGCACCGCGGCGAGCACCCGCAAGTCGTCACGGCGAATCGTGAGCAGACGACCGTTGAAGTCTTGGCGCTCGAGCTGGATCGATGTGGCATAGCGCGCCAGGATCGCCGTCTCCGGTTCGTCGAGATCGTGCAGGCGTTGCAGATCGATCGTGAACCCGTCGTTCATCAGATCGACGGTGGGCACTTCGCCCGCTTCGAGATCGATGTCGGCCTCCAGCAACCGCGGGAGGAGCTGATCCGACGGCACCTCGTAGATGTCGGCGAGGCGCAACAGACGCGGAACGGAGATCGCGCGCTCGCCGCGTTCGTACGCGCCGAGGACCGAGGCTTTGAACTCCATGCCGGAGCGTGCCTCGACGTCGTGCAGCGAGAGGCCCTTCTGTCGGCGAATCGCTCTCAGGCGATCGCCTACTCGCATACCACTTCCCACCCCGCGCTCTCCTGTCGCTCTGCCCGGCCACCCCGCGGCCACAACGTATCAGCACTGTGCGTGAGGGGCGCGCAATCCCCTCACAACACAAGGGCCACGCCAATCGGCGCACCCCACAGGAGCGACATCACGACCGACGCTGAGTGAGGGTCGCCGCGGCTGCGACGGCGGCGGTCTCGGCACGCAGCACGTGCGGTCCGAGCGCGAGCCGGGGCGCGCCGGCAAGGGCCTCTCGGTCGCGCGGCCCGAAGCCACCTTCGGGGCCGCTCACCACCACCCAGGTGCCCGCGCCATCCGAGGGATCCGGGCCGGGCAGGTCGGTGGCCGCCACGCCGTCGCGGTCGGCGACGACGGGCGTGCCGAGCCCGCCGAGCTCGTGGAGCGAGCGCGTCCCTTCGACGATCATCGGCCGGGTCCGGCGGGCCTGCATCGCCGATTCCCGGGCGAGCACGACGAACCGGTCGAGCTGGGCCGAGGTGATCTGGTGCTGCACGCGCTCGGTGCGTACCAGCACCAGGCGGTCGACACCCAGCTCACTCAACGGCGGGATCAACCACTCGATCCGGGCCCGGGCCAGGGCGGCGACGGCGCTCACGAGCCCCGGTCGTCGCACCGGCTCCTGGCCGCACGGGCCGGTCGCGACGAGCACGAGCTCCCCCTTGGCGGTCGCGCTCACCGTGTACCGGCGCCACGCGCCCGTGCCGTCGGCCGCGGTGAGGTGCTCGCCCGGCCCGATGCGCCGCACCCGTTGGAGATGATGGCCGTCGGGTCCGGACACCCGCACCTCGTCGGCGAGCCCGTCGACGAACACGTGGGCAACGGCCGGCTCGGCCGCCGGGAGCGCGCCGGCCACCGGTTCGGGGCCGGACTCGTGCGCTCCGGTCACTGGAACGCGGACCGCAACCGCGAGAACAGACCCTCGCGTGCCGCGTGCACCTCTTCTCCGCGCAGCTCGGCGAAGCGGGTGAGGATCTCGGTCTCGTCGACCGTGAGCTTCATGGGGATCTCCACGTCGATGTGCACGTGGAGGTTGCCGCGCCGGCCCGAGCGCAGCGACGGCACCCCCATCCCGCTCAGCGTGATCACCCGGCCGGGCTGCGTTCCGGGCGGCAGCGTGATCTCCTGGTCGCCGTCGAAGGTCTCCACGAGGAACGTGGATCCGAGCGCCGCCTGGGTCATCGCCACTGGGTGCATGAGGTGGAGGTCGTCGCCGTCGCGGGCGATGGTGGGATGCGGTTCGACCCGCACCGTCACGTAGAGATCTCCGGCCACGCCGCCGCGGGGTCCGGCGGGACCGCGGCCGGAGAGCCGCAGGCGCTGACCTTCGTCGATGCCCGCGGGAACCTCCACGTCGAGGTGCCGCTCGCCGCGCACCCGCCCTTCGCCGTGGCAGGCGGTGCACGGCGACGGGATGCGCTGGCCGGTCGCCGAGCAGTCGGAGCACGGACCGCTCGTGACGAGCTGACCGATCATCGACCGCCGCACGCTGCGCACCTCGCCGGTGCCCGAACAGGTGGCACAGCGCTCGGAGTGGGTGCCCGGCAGGCAGCCCGAGGAGTCGCACGCCTCGCAGCCGATCGGCATCGAGAGATCGACGCCCTTGCGCACGCCGGTGACCACCTCGTGCAGGTCGAGCACCATCACCGTCTCGGCGTCGGGACCTCGGGGCGGCCCGCTGCTCGCGCGCCGCCCGAACGGGTCGCCGCCACCACCGAAGAACGCGTCGAAGAGATCGTTGAGGCCGAAGCCGAACGGATCACCGCCACCACCACCGCCGACACCGATGCCTTCGGGGCCGAACATGTCGTACTGGCGCCGCTTCTCGGGGTCGGACAACGTCGCGTAGGCGACCGACACTTCCTTGAACAGCTCGGCCGCGTTGGGGTCGTCGGGGTTCGCGTCGGGGTGCGACTCGCGCGCCAGCTTGCGGTAGGCGCGCTTGATCTCGTCGTCGGTGGCGCTGCGCTCGATGCCGAGCACCTCATAGAAGTCGCGCATTGCCACAGCCTCAGTGCGACAGCTGCCGTGAGAGCTGCGCGGCGATGGCGCGTACGGCAGCCTGCGCGTGGCGATAGTCCATGCGAGTGGGGCCGAGCACGCCGATCGTTCCCGCCGCGGTCCCTTCCACGAGATACGGCGCGAGCACGAGCGAGCACTCCTTGAGATCGTCTTGCCGGTTCTCGTGGCCGATCGTGATCGTGAGGCCCGGGCCGAGCAGCTCACGCACAAGCGCGACCATCACGGTCTGCTGCTCGAGCAGCTCGAGCAGGCGCGACACGAGCACAGGCGACGTGAACGATTCGCCATCCGCCGCCAGGTGCGATGCGCCGCCGACGAACAGCGGCTCACCCTGCAACGTCGACTTCGTGCGCAGCGCATCCACCGCGCGCACCGCGATCGAGTGCGCGGCGACGGCTGCCGTGTCGGACGGGTCGGGAGCGACGGGCGAGTCGAGGCGCGCGACGTCGATGCCCACGAGCGATTGCAGCTGGGCGAGCGCCCGTTCGACATCCTGCTCGTCGAGATCGGCGTCGAACACCACGACCTCGCGCTCGACGGCCCCGTTGCTCAAGACCGCGACCGCGAGCACCGTGCGCGCGTCGAGGGTGACGATCTGCAGCGCTTTGATGGTGGTGACCGACGCCTGCGGCCCGACGACGACCGCGGCATGGCTCGTGAGGCGCGCGAGCAGGTGACTCGATTCGTGCAGCAGGTCGTCGATCACGCGCACGCTCGACGCGAAGAAGTCGGCGACGGCCCGGCGCTGCACATCGGGCAGGGCGGAGGCCGACAGGTGGTGGTCGACGAAGTAGCGGTAGCCCTGGTCGGTGGGGATGCGCCCGGCCGAGGTGTGGGGCTGCACGAGAAAGCCGTCGCGCTCGAGCGCGCCCATGTCGTTGCGCACCGTGGCGGCCGACACGCCGAGGTCGCGGGTGTGCACGATCGTGCTCGATCCGACCGGCTGGGCGCTCGCCACGTACTCCTCGACGATGGCGCGCAGGATCGACGCCTTGCGCTCGTCGAGGGGAGCGGGGGTCTCGGGGCTCATCGCGACACTGACCTCATGACCGGATCATGACCACTGCGCCGGCCACGCGCACCCCGGGGTGGGGTTCACACGGCACACCGTTGGCACTCAATCGTATCGAGTGCCAGCGAGCCCGAGGGCCAATCGGGCCGTCACATCACCGGCGAGCAGGCGGCCCCGACGGGTGAGCGCCACCCGGTCCCCCATGATCTCGACCAGTCCAGCCTCGGCGAGGGCTCCGATCTCGCCGGCCAGGGCTGCATTGGCGCCGTCGAAGGGCGCGCCCCAGCGCGTGCGGAGCGCGAGCACGAAGGCCTCTTCGACACGGGCATCGGAGTCGAGCACCTCGGAGCCGGCCGCAGGCGACGCGTCGTCGGCGATCTGCTCGATGTAGCGCTCGGGCGTGCGCACGTTCCAGAAGCGGCGCCCGTCGAGATGGCCGTGCGCGGCGCAGCCGATCGGTAGGTACTCTCCCATCGTCCAGTACAAGACGTTGTGGCGGCACGCCTCGCCGGGCCGGGCCCAGCTCGAGATCTCGTACCACTCGAATCCCGCGGCCGAGAGGGTGTCGTCGGTGCGCTCGTACTTCGCGGCCTGATCGTCGTCGTCGGGCGCCACCGCGCTCCCGCTGCGCACTGCCGCACCGAGCGGCGTGCCCGGTTCGACCGTGAGCGCATACGCGCTCACGTGCTCCGGCTCGAGATCGAGCACCGCGTGCAACGTCGCATCCCAGTCGGCCGGCGTCTCGCCCGGCGTGCCGTAGATCACGTCGAGGTTGACGCGTTCGATCCCCGCGGCTCGTGCCGCACGCACCGCAGCCGCGACGTTCGCGCGGTCATGGGTGCGACCGAGTGCGGCGAGCACGTGCGGGCGATCCGACTGCATCCCGATCGAGATGCGGTTCACACCGGCACGCGCGTAGGCCTCGAAGTGCTCGGCGCTGACGCGATCGGGGTTGCACTCGACGGTGACCTCGGCATCCGTGCGCCGCGGGATCGTGTCGAGGATCCGCGTGAGATGCGCCGGCGGCAGTAGCGACGGCGTGCCACCGCCGAAGAACACCGTGGTCGCGCTCGGCACCGCACCGCGCGGGTGCGCGCCGGTCGGGCCATACCAACGTTCGAGGTCGCGCACGCACGCATCGGTGTACGCGTCGATCAGGTGGTCACGATCCGTCCAGGTGGCGAAGTCGCAGTAGTCGCACCGAGCCGCGCAGAACGGCACGTGCACATACACGCCGAAAGGCTCAGCGAACGGTTCATGGTCGATGAGCGATGATCGCGCTCAGGCGGTGGCGCCCACGACCCGGCTCGGGGTGGACGCGCCCGGCGCCTTCTCGACGCTGATCGCCATGCGCTGCATCGGCCCACTCCAGTGGAACGGTGCAATCGAACCGGGATCGGCGCCGAGCACACCGGCCGAGATGGGCGTGGACGAGCCCGCGGGCACCACCCACAGCTGGTACACCTCGCCGGCCGGCAGGGCCGGCATGTCCTGCTTCTGCAGGTAACCCGCGCCGGTGCTCGACTCGATCGCGATGCGCGCCATCGTGGCGTGCCGCGCGCCGGCATCGTGCACGGTGAGGTTGACGCCGTCGCGACTCGCGCGCGCGTACGCGGCTTGCAGATCCGACGAGCCCGAACCCGAGCCTCGCAGCGCGAGACCGGCCGCGAGGCCGACCACGAGCGCGACGGCCGCGGCCAGACCGACAAGGCGCGGCGTCGGGCGGAGCCGGCCGGCGCGCCGAGATTCGCGACGTTCGCGAGCTTCGTGGAGCGTGTCGACGGGCGCGGCCGCGGCCGGTGCATCGCCGAGCTCCGATTCGATGCGCGCCCACACGCCGGCGGGGACGGGTTCCTCACCGACGTGGGCGAGCGAGAGCAACGCCGCGGTTTCGCGCAGCTCGTCGACCTCTCGCCGCGCGACCAGATCGGTGTCGAGGTACTGCTCGATCTCGGCGCGCTCGTGCGGCTCCACGGCGTCGAGCGCGAAGGCGCCGAGCAGCTCGTGCATCTCCGGTCGCACCGGCGGCTGGTCTCGGTCGGGGCTCATGATGTGGTGTATCCCGCTTCGATGAGCGCGGCCCGCAGGCGCAGCAGACCGGCTCGGATTCGGCTCTTGACGGTGCCTTCGGGCATCTCGAGCATCACGGCGACATCCCGATACGTGTGACCCCCGAAGTACGCCAGCTCGATCGCCTCACGCTCGCCCGCCGACAGCGACGCGAGTGCGTCGCGCACGGCCTCGGCCTGCGCGAGGTCGAGCACGCGCCGTTCGAGATCATCGATGGCAATGAAGCTGCGGCGTGCGTCGCGCTCCTCGCGGTTGCGTCGAGCCGTCTCGGCGCGCAGCAGGTCGACGCTGCGGCCGTGCACCTGTGCGAGCAGGAACGAGCGCAACGAGCCGCGTTCGGCGTCGAAGCGCTCCGGCGCGCGCCACAGACGCACGAACACGTCTTGGACGACCTCTTCGGCCATCGTGCGCTCGACCATCACCCGGCGGGCGAGCCCGAAGCAGGCGTCGGCGTGGCGCGAGTAGATCGAGTTGAGTGCCTGCTGTTCACCGCGCACGACCGCCGCTACGAGCTCTGCGTCGCTCTCGTTGTGATCGTCGATGGCACGAGATTGCCACGCCGTGGCTTCGCCGCGCGCACTTGGGGCGGGCGCGTCGGTGGGTCGGAGCGGGTCGTGAGGGGCCATCGTGGCTCCTGTTCGTCGCCGAGCGGCCCACCGGATGCCCAACCCGTGCCCGCCGGCGGTCACCTGCGCCCCGGCCACTTCGTGCACCCTGCTGATCCGGGGACCAGAACGCGTACGGTGAGCCGCTGTGGACCTCGATTGGCCTCCGGAAGCCGACGCCGCGCGCGCCGGTGTCGAAGCCTTCCTCGCCGAATCAGCCGAGCTGACCGGGGCGGTGTTCGCTCGGCGCCTCGCCGACTCGGGCTATGTGGCGCCCCACTGGCCGCGGCCCTGGGGGCTCGCCGCGGGCCCATGGGAGCAGCTCGCGATCGACGATGCCCTGCGGGCCGCAGGTACGCCGCGCCCGATGAACCCGATCGGGATCGGCTGGGCCGGACCGACGCTGCTCGTGGCGGGAACCGCCGACCAGCAGCAGCGTTGGTTGCCGTCGCTCCTCGACGGCTCCGACATCTGGTGCCAGCTCTTCTCCGAGCCGGGCGCCGGCAGCGACCTCGCCTCGCTCACCACCCGTGCCGAGCGCGACGGCGAGGAGTGGGTGATCACCGGCCAGAAGGTGTGGACCACCCTCGCCCACGTGGCGCGCTGGGGCATCTTGTTGGCGCGCACCCGCAACGACCCCGACGTTCCCGCGCAGGAGTCGATCACGTACTTCGTGCTCGACATGCAGTCGCCGGGGATCACCGTGCGCCCGCTCGTGCAGATGACGGGCACGCACGAGTTCAACGAGGTGTTCTTCACCGACGTGCGGGTGCCGGCCGCCAATGTCGTCGGCGTCGAGCACGACGGCTGGCGACTCGCGAAAGTCACCCTCGGCAACGAGCGCGTCTCGCTCTCAGGCGAAGGCGCGCTCTGGGGCCGGGGACCGACCGCCAC
>JADGOO010000254.1 GCA_017882905.1 Acidimicrobiia bacterium
GCCGGCCAAGCACTCCGCCGCGAGCGGGAGGATCTGCTCTTCGTACTCGGGGTCGGCGCCGTCGGTGAAGCCGTCCTGCCACCACTGCGCGTTGCGCTCCCAGGCGTCGGAATCGGCGTCAGTGGGGCGCGAGGACATGCCGCAGGCTAACGAACGGCCTGCCCGCCCGGCGCTCCGACCAGCCAACGGTGATCGCCAGCAACGCGAACACCTGCGCCGGACCGAGCAGTCGCCCGATCTCGAACGAGTACCGGAGCGCGTTCGGCCCCAGGCAGATCGTCATCAGCCCGTATACGGCCGCGAGACCGGCAAGGGGCGAGCCCCACCCGACCCATACCGCGACCGCAGCAAGCACGATCGTGATGGTTGTCAACGCGAGCATCGTGAGATACGCGTGGGGTTTCTCGACGAAGGCCACGTGCATGCCCGCAAAGGGCAAGCCGATCGCCTCGGCCCGGTGGATCGTGTGAGCGAGGAACGGCAACGCGCCGAACCGCCATCGAACCCACACACACCAAGCCGTGTACGGCACGAGGGCGCCCGCGAGTCGACCCAGCTCGCGCCAGTCGTTGCGCCGGAATGCTCGCCAGGCCCACGGGATGAGCGCGAGCGCGGCGATCTCCTTCACGAGCACCGCGTACGCGAGCACGAAGAGCGCGCGCGTGCGCAGGCCGCGCCCGTCGAGCACGTACGCGAGGAGCAGCAACGAGATCATCAGCGGGTCGGCAACCGGATCGCGATAGAGCGTGAACACGCCGGCCGCCACGAACACGACCGCGCCCGCCGCCCCCGTCACGCGGGAATCCTCGAGCAGTGTCGCAGCGAGGCCCGGGATCGCGGCGAGTGCGGCGACGTTGACGACGATCAGCGCCCAGCCGACGAGCTGCGGCCGCCCGAGCGCGAGGAGCCAGCCGAAGAGCGGGAATCCGACCCGGCCGTAGCGATACGTCGCCTCGGCATGATCGGGGAACCAGCTCCCCCGCCCAAACAAGTCCTGTGCGATGAGGCGGTAGTGGAAGGCATCGGCCTCGCCGAAGAAGCTGCCGTAGCCGCTCCTCAGCACGAGCACCACGATGGCGACGACCAAACCGGTCGCAGTGCCCGCGAAGAAAAGCCACGCGCTCGCGGGCGCACGCCGCGAGGTGCGAGCCGGGCTCATGAAGTCTTATCGGTCGATTCCCAGCAGGGGTGCAAGAAATTTGCCGGTGTAGCTCTCGGGCACCTTGGCGATCTGCTCCGGGGTGCCTTCGGCCACGATCGTGCCGCCTCCGGCACCGCCCTCCGGCCCGAGGTCGACGATCCAGTCGGCCGACTTGATCACGTCGAGGTTGTGCTCGATCACGAGCATCGTGTTGCCGTTGTCGACGAGCCGTTGCAGCACACCCAACAAGCGCCGCACATCTTCGAAGTGCAGGCCGGTGGTGGGCTCGTCGAGGATGTAGATCGTGTGGCCGGTCGCGCGCTTGCCGAGCTCGGTCGAGAGCTTC
Organism: Acidimicrobiia bacterium; assembly: GCA_017882905.1. GTDB lineage: Bacteria > Actinomycetota > Acidimicrobiia > IMCC26256 > PALSA-610 > Chersky-683. The sequence continues at coordinate 1,488 of JADGOO010000254.1, forward strand.
ACCCGCTGCGCCTCACCGCCCGAAAGCGTGGGCGCGGGCTGGCCGAGGCGCACGTAGCCGAGGCCCACGTCGACGAGCGTTTGCAGCTGGCGCGCGATCGAGGGCTGCGCGGCGAAGAACGCAAGCGCTTCCTCGGCCGGCATGTTGAGCACGTCGGCGATGCTCTTGCCCTTCCACTCGACGTCGAGCGTGTCGCGGTTGTAGCGCGCGCCCTTGCACACCTCACACGGCACGTACACGTCGGGGAGGAAGTGCATCTCGATCTTGATCGTGCCGTCACCTTGGCACGCCTCGCAGCGTCCGCCCTTCACGTTGAACGAGAAGCGACCCGGTAGGTAGCCGCGCACTTTCGCTTCCTGCGTGCTCGAGAAGAGCGTGCGGATCTTGTCGAACACACCGGTGTAGGTGGCGGGATTGGATCGTGGCGTACGACCGATCGGCGACTGATCGATGTTGATGACCTTGTCGAGGTACTCGGTACCTTCGATCCGCTTGTGGCGGCCGGGCACGTCGCGTGACCGGTAGATCTTCTGCATCAGCGCCGGGTGGAGGATGTCGCCCACCAGCGTGCTCTTGCCACTGCCGCTCACGCCGGTGACGGCGACGAAGCATCCGAGCGGGAGCTCGACGTCGATCTCCTTGAGGTTGTGCTCCCGAGCGCCGCGCACGGCCAGCCACTGATCGCCCGGCTCCCGGCGTAGCGCGGGCACTTCGATCGAGCGCTTGCCCGACAGGTACTGCCCGGTGATCGAGCGCTTCGACTTCAGCATGTCCTTGACCGTGCCCGACACGATGATCTCGCCGCCGTGCTCCCCCGCACCCGGCCCGATGTCGACCACATAGTCGGCGACGCGAATGGTCTCTTCGTCATGCTCGACGACGATCACGGTGTTGCCCAGGTTGCGCAGGCGCACGAGCGTCTCGATCAAACGCCGGTTGTCGCGCTGGTGCAGCCCGATCGACGGCTCGTCGAGCACGTAGAGCACACCCACGAGCCCGCTGCCGATCTGCGAGGCGAGCCGGATCCGCTGCGCCTCACCGCCGGCAAGTGTGCCCGATGCCCGGTTCAGCGACAGGTAGTCGAGACCGACGTCGAGCATGAACTGGAGGCGCTCGAGCACCTCTTTGAACACGCGCTCGGCGATCAGCCGGTCTCGCTCCGAGAGCTCCACGGTCTTGAAGAACGCGACGCAATCGGTGATCGACATCTCACCGACTTCGAAGATGTTGTGGTCGCCGATCGTGACCGCGAGCGACGCCGGCCGCAGACGCGCACCGCCGCACACGGGACACGGCACGAGGCGCATGTACCCCTCGATCACGTCTCGGACGCGATCGGAGTCACTCTCGGAGTGCCGGCGCTCGACCCACGGCACTACACCTTCGTACTTCGTCGCGTACGAACGCTGACGCCCGTAGCGATTCTTGTAGCGCACGGTCACCTGTTTGCCGCCGGCGCCGTAGAGCACGATCTTCTTCTGCGCGGCTTTCAGCTTCTTCCACGGCGTCGCGGTGGAGAAGCCGTTGTCGTCGCCGACGGCCGTGAGCACGCGCTTGAAGTACTCGCCGCGGAACCCCGACCACGGCGCGATCGCACCATCGTCGATCGAGAGGTCGTCGTCGGGCACGAGGAGCTCGGGATCGACCTGGAACTTGGTGCCGAGACCGTCGCAGGTCTCGCATGCGCCATACGGCGAGTTGAACGAGAAGTTGCGGGGCGCGAGCTCCTCGAAGGAGAGCCCGCAGTGCATGCACGCGAGGTGTTCGGAGAACACCATCGTCTCGGGCTCGGCCTTCTCGTTCTTGGGAACGATCTCGACCTCGGCCACGCCCTCGGCGAGCTTCAGCGCGGTCTCGAGCGAGTCGGTGAGCCGACGCTCGATACCGGCGCGGCGCACCAGCCGGTCGACCACGACCTCGATCTTGTGCTGCTCGTAACGCTCGAGCTGGAGCTTGGCCGGGAGGTCGACAAGTTCCCCGTCGACGCGCGCCCGCGTGAAACCTTGTCCCGCGAGCTCGTCGAGCAGCGCGTGGAATTCGCCCTTGCGGCCGCGCACGACCGGTGCCAGCACC
>JADGOO010000001.1 GCA_017882905.1 Acidimicrobiia bacterium
CACCGGCGCCATCCACCTCAACCAACCCATCGTCGGCATGGCCCCCACACCAACCGGCCAGGGTTACTGGCTCGTCGCCGCAGACGGCGGGCTGTTCGCCTTCCGAGCACCGTTCTCGGGTTCCGCCTTCGGCCTCACCAGCGGCGCGCGGGCAGTAGGAATGACCCATGACTGAAACCATTCGGTTCGTCGACGTTGGTGGCGTGCGGGTCTCGGTGATCGGGCTCGGTACGTGGCAGTTCGGCTCGAAGGACTGGGGCTACGGCGACGACTATGCAACGGGTGAGGCGCGACGGATCGCGGCGCGCGCGCTCGAGCTCGGCGTCAACCTCGTCGACACGGCCGAGGTCTACGGCCGCGGCAGGTCGGAGCGCATCGTCGGCGAGTCGATCGCGGGCCGCCGCGGCGACGTGTTCCTTGCCACCAAGGTGCTCCCCACGTTCCCCACGGCCGCCCGGGTGGAGCGCGCCGGTCGCGCCAGCGCGGCGCGACTCGCGGTCGACGGGATCGACCTCTACCAGATCCACTGGCCGAACCCGATCGTCCCGTTGCGCGCCCAGATGGAGGGCATGCAGCGGTTGCGCACCGCCGGCGTCATTCAACACGTCGGCGTGAGCAACTTCTCGTTGTCTCGCTGGCAAGCAGCCGAAGGCGCGCTCGGCTCGCCGGTGCTGTCGAACCAGGTGCAGTACAGCCTGGCCGCGCGCCGTCCCGACCGGGAGCTCGTGCCGTACGCGCAGTCGCACGACCGCCTCGTCATCGCTTACAGCCCACTCGCCAAAGGTCTGCTCTCCGGTCGTTACGACGCCACGAACCTGCCGACCAACTCAGCGCGTGCGCTCGACCCGCTGTTCCTACCCCAAAACGTGTCGCGTGCGACCGAGCTCATCGGCGTGTTGCGCGAGGTGGCCGCGGCGCACGATGCGAAGCCCGCGCAGATCGCGCTGGCGTGGGTGATCAGTCACCCCAACGTCGTCGCGATCCCGGGCGCGAGCAGCGTTGCGCAACTCGAGGCGAACGTCGCGGCCGCCGAGATCGAGCTCCGCGACGACGAGATCGCCGCGCTCACCGCGGCATCGGATCGCTTCACGCCCGTGTCGGGGCCACCGGCGTACGCCAAGGTCATTGCCCGCAAGCTGCGCGGCGCGCGGCGCTGACTCGAACCGCTCAGGTCGAACGCGATTTCGCTGCGCTCAGGTCGAACGCGATTTCGCTGCGCTCAGGAATCGATCGGGAGCGCGGCGAGCCGCTCGAGCAAGCCCGTCTTGAGCTCCTCGAACTCCTCGAAGTTGATCTCGTTCGCCTCGAAGCGGGCGTGCGCGATCGTGAGGTGCGCGAGCAGGTCGTCGGGGTTGTCCTGGTAGCCGTTGTCACCGATCGGCATCGCTTCCGATGTGTCGGTGCTGCGGTCCTGGCGCCGCTCTCGCTTCAATGCGGCCTTGGCCTTCTTGGCCCGTTCCCGCTGGAGCTTGTCGTACGTCGTTCCCTTGCTGGCCATGTCGGTCTCCTCCCTGACTGCAAGCACCGTCGGCGGCGCGAAGCGCGACTGGCGCGGGGCGCGGCCCAACTCGGCGGTGCGAAAGGCGTCCCACCATCGTAGGTGACGGACGCGCGACGAGCGGATCGGGGTCAGTGGCCACTGATGAGGAGGTCGCCGGCCCGCCGCATCTGCACGTCGAAGAAGGCGTCGTAGTCGTGCACGATTCCGTGCAGGTGCCCGAAGAGCTCGAAGCTGATGGCGCCGAAGAGCTGGGTCCAGACCTGGAGACCGCGCAACAGCACGGTGTCACTCACACCGGGCGCGCCGAGCTCACGCAGCCCGGCCAGATCGGCCCGCAACGCGGCGCTCACCTGCAACGACGCGCCTCCGGTGTGGGCGGGCGCGCCACCCACGGCCGGGCCCATCGCCGCGCTCGCGCTGCCGTCGACCATGATCCCGAGCAGCACGAAGCTGACCCTCGACGCCGGGCCGATCGTGTCCTGCGGCGCGCGATAGCCGGGAACCGGCGAGCCGTAGATCAGGGCGTACTCCTGCGGATTCGCGCGCGCCCACTCACGCACCGCGCGACACACCGCGAGCCAGCGACCGTGCAGGTCGCGGCGCCGGCGGCCCGCGTCGGCGACCTCGGCGGCCGCCCCCACGGCGTCGTAGGCGTCGATGATCAACGCGGTGAGGAGGTCGTCACGGCTCGGGAAGTACCGGTAGACCGCCGACGAGACCATCCCCACCTCACGGGCGACGGCCCGCAACGAGAGCGCGGCCGAACCGTGCTCGGCGAGGTGGCGGCGCGCGACGGCTTTGATCTCGGCCGTGAGCTCGGCGCGCACTCGGGCGCGCACACCGGTGCTCGTCGTTCCCGTGGTCATGGCACCACTGTGCCGCAATTCGAGAGCAATGGCAAGTTTTGAGAGCACTGCTCTTGACACGCTCGGCGGCGCGGTGCATGATCGACGAAGACGAGAGCAGTGCTCTCGTTTCGGAACCCGAGCCCACGATCCCGGAAGGACTGCGATGACCACGCAACCGATCCCCGAACCGTCCGCCCGCTACCTCGAGCCCGGCTGGTTCACGCGCCACGTCTTCAACCGCGCCGTCGCCACGCTCACGCGCGCCGGCATCAGCGTGCTCGGCTCACGCCAGCTGCGCGTGCGGGGCCGCACGAGCGGTGAGTGGCGGACGGTCCCGGTCAACCTGCTCACCCACGAGGCAACGCGCTACCTCGTCGCCCCGCGCGGCACCACGCAATGGGTCCGCAACCTGCGCGCCGCGGGCACCGGCGAGCTGCGGGTGGGCCGCCGCAGCGAAGCGTTCCGCGCCGTCGAGCTCGCCGACGACGACAAGCCGGCCGTGCTGCGTGCCTACCTGCGCCGTTGGAAAGCGGAGATCGGCGTGTTCTTCGAGGGCGTCGGCCCCAACGCGAGCGACGACGAGCTGCGGGCCATCGCCGCGGGCTACCCCGTGTTCGTCGTGCTGCCCCTCGACTGACAACGGTCGACTGACGTCCGTCACCTCACACCTGGTCAGGCCCGGCCGACCGCACCCCCGCTGGTAGAACGACGCGGTTCCTATGCATCGGATCGAGACGCCACGCCTGATCCTGCGCGAATGGCGCGCCGGCGACCGTGCGCCGTTCGCCGCCTTGAACCGCGACCCCGAGGTGCGCCGCTACCTCGGGCCACCGCTCACCCGCGAGCAGTCGGACGACCTGCTCGACCGCATGACACGCGATCTCGAGGCCCGGGGCTGGGGTCTCTGGTGCGTGGAGGTGCGGGACGCGGATGCGCCGTCGCGGCAGGATTCGGGCGGCGCGTCGCCCGGCATCGGGTTCGTGGGCCTCAACGTGCCCGGTTTCAATGCTCCGTTCACGCCCTGCGTCGAGATCGGATGGCGCCTCGCCCGTTCGGCGTGGGGCCAGGGCTTCGCCACCGAGGGGGCCCGAGCCGTGCGCGACCTCGCCTTCGACACGCTCGGTCTCCACGAGATCGTGTCGTTCACCGCCGTGTCGAACCTGCGCTCCCAACGCGTGATGCAGAAGATCGGCATGCACCGCGACCCGGCCGACGACTTCGACCACCCGAACGTCGCGCCCGACAGCCCGCTGCTGCGCCACGTGATGTATCGCCTCGGCGCGCGCGAACCCCGCGGCTGAGCCCTCCCCCCGTCCCTCGCCGGACGCGTGTGCGCTGCGTCACAACGGGGCACGTCGGGGCCGTTCGCGCGCGGCGAGACGACCCGGATGCCGATGCTCCTGCATCACGGCGCGGTGTCCGCGCCCAACCCACCGGGAGCACGACCTTGCGTCTCACCACACGGATCGCCAGCGCCGCAGCCCTCGTCGCCATGGCGGCGGGTGCCACCGGCACGATCGCATCGGCGCCGTCGCACGGGGCACGGGCCCGAACGATCGCCGCGCAGCCCGACTACATGGAGCCGCGCCCGGCGCACGCCGTGAAGTCGGCCGCACTCGGCGCAGGGAGCACGGTCGCCAAGAAGGTGGTCACACCGCCACGTCTCCAGTACCAGGGTGGTGTCGGCGGCATCGGCGTGGAGACTGCGCCAAAGGTGTACATCGTCTTCTACGGCAGCCAGTGGGGCGCGGCAACGACGCCGACGGGTTCGACAACGACGACCTTCACGAAAGACCCGAAGGGTGAAGCGCCGTACGTGCAGAAGTTCCTGAGCGGTCTGTACGGAGCGACCGACACGTGGAGCACCTCGACCACGCAGTACTGCCAAGGGATCGCAGCGCGGGCCGCGTGCACCGCATCGTCGGCGTACGTGACGCACCCGGCCGCGAATCCCGTCGCGGGCGTCTGGTACCTCAACACGGAAGCCGCACCGGCTGCGCCGAGCCTCACGAAGCTGCGCGCCGTCGCGGTGCTTGCCGCGACGCACTTCGCGAACACCACGCCGAAGTCGAACACGAGCAATCAATATGTGATCGCACTCCCCACCGGCATCGTGCCGGCCGGGTTCAAGACCCAGTACTGCGCGTTCCACGACTGGGGGTACTCGCAACCGACGGGCCCGGTCGCGTACACGAACCTGCCCTACCTGCCCGACGCGGGATACGCGTGCGGCCAGAACATCGTGAACCCCGGCGCGGCCGGACTGCTCGACGGCGTAAGCATCGTCGAGGGCCACGAATACGCCGAGACGGTGAGCGATCAGTTCCCCGCGGGCGGCTGGCTCGATGCGAGCGGCTCGGAGAACGGTGACGAGTGCGCGTGGATCACCGCCGGACACGGCGCGGTCTCGAACATCACGCTCACAACCGGGAAGTTCGCCGTGCAGTCGCTGTGGAGCAACAACTTCAACAGCACCGGCGGGGGCTGCGTGACCGCGTACGTGTCGCCGACCAACCAGCACTAGCCCGCGCGGGCCGCCGGCCGCACCGTTAGGGTTCGGTCATGGGTGAGTCGGGGGGCATGTCGAGACGAACGTTCCTGGCGGCGACGGCGTCGGCCGCGGCGCTCCTCGCGGCCGAGGGTTGCTCGTCGTCGAGCACGTCGAAGTCGAGCCCCACCACCCGCCCCGCCGCGCCCGGCACGTCGGGCCCCGGCGCCACCACGGCACCGGAGACCACGACGCCGCCCGTGGTGGTGCGCCGACCCGGCGAGCGACCCGACGCGACCCGGCCCGAAGGCACGGATCTCCTGCCCCCGATCGAGCACATCGTGATCGTGATGCAGGAGAACCACTCCTACGACAGCTACCTCGGGATGCTGCGCCGCGGCGACGGCTTCACGCTCGACAGCAGCGGCCGGCCGACGCACACGAATCGCGACTCGCACGGACGCGTGATGCGGTCGTTCCACATGTCGACCACGTGCCAGGCCGACTCGCTCAGCCAGAACTGGAACTCCATGCACACCCAGTGGGACAACGGGCGCATGGACGGGTTCGTGCGCAGCCCGAGCGGCCCGGCCGCGATGGGCTACTGGGACAGCAGCGATCTGCCCTTCTACTACTCCCTCGCGAGCACCTTTCCCCTGTGTGACCGCTGGTTCGCGTCGTGCTTCGGTCAGACGTTCCCGAACCGGCGGTTCCTGCTGTGTGGGTCGGCGCTCGGCACGATCCGCACGGGCCTCGATCTGAACGTCCCGACACCGCGCTTCGGCACGATCTTCGACGCACTGAGTCGCAACAACATCTCGTGGCGCGATTACGCGACCACGCTGGCAAGCGTGCTGCTGTTCCCGCCCGTCTTCGACGCGCATCGCGCCAACATCGGCCACATCGACGAGTTCTTCCGCGACGCCGCGGCCGGACATCTGCCCTCGGTGAGCTTCGTGGAATCGAACGACTCCACCCAGACCGAAGAGAACCCGCAGGACGTCTCGCTCGGTGAAGGGTTCACGGCCAAGGTCGTGAACGCGGTGATGCAGAGCCCAACGTGGCCCAAGACGGTGTTGTTGTTCTGCTACGACGAGCACGGCGGCTACTACGACCACGTTGCGCCGCCCACGGCCATCGCGCCTGACGACATCGCACCGCGACTGAAAGCCGACGACGCCCCCGGCGACTACACGCGCTACGGCTTTCGCGTGCCGGCTGTGGTGGTGTCGCCCTACGCCCGGCCCGACTACGTGTCGCACGTCGTGCGTGATCACACCGCGATCCTCAGCTTCATCGAGCACAAGTGGAACCTGCCCGCGCTGTCGCGACGCGACGGCGCGTCGGATCACCTGCTCGACACGCTCGACCTCACCGGACCGGGGGCGTTCCTGCACGCTCCGAAGCTCGCGGCACCCCACAACGCCACGGGCGCGCCCATCTGCAAGGTCGGCGATCCGGGGCCGATACCCGTGCCGGCCTAGGTCGACTCGGCCTGCTGATGCGCGGGGGGTCGCGCGTCCCAGAGCCACAGCCCGCCGAGCAGGCCCTCGTCGGGGTCGATCGTCGACACATCGGGCGGCAGATCGAGCGCGAGGCGCTTCACGTTGCCGCCACCCACGTAGAGATGGTCGAACATCGTGAGCGCGCGCAGGGTGCTGATGGCACGATCGACGCGCTTGTTCCATCGCTTGTTCCCGATGCGCTTGCGCGCCGCGTCGCCGAGCTGCTCGTTGTAGGTCTCGCCCTTGTGGAACGGGTGGTGCGCAAGCTCGAGATGCGGGCCGAGACGGCCGTCTTCGAAGCACGCAGTGCCCAAGCCGGTGCCGAGCGTGATCACGACCTCCACACCTTCGCCGCGCACGACACCGAGGCCTTGCAGATCGGCATCGTTCAACACCCGCACGGGTTTGTGCCACACGGCGTCGAGTGCAGCCCCGAGATCGAATCGGTTCCATTGCGCGACCAGGGCAGGATCGTTGCGCGATCCCGGCCCCGACACCGTGACGAAGTGCGGTGCCGTGAGCACACAGCCGCGGCGCACGACACCTGGGAACGCCACCGACACACGATCGAAGCTCGGCAGGGGCGCGACGAGTTGCTCGAGCGCGCTCACCAGTGCCGACGGAGCGAGCGGATAGGTCGTGGGCGTGCGCACACGATCGTGCAGCATGTTGCCCGCCGGGCCGAGCGACGAGGCTTTGAGGCCGGTGCCGCCGATGTCGATCGCGAGTGTCACAGGGCTCTCCATCGCCGCGACACTACGGCGCTCCTTGGCGCAACGCGCCGGGCGCGCCGCCGCGGGCGCGTGGTGCAGGCATGATGGGGTCCGTGCGCGCGATCACTGTTCTGCCCGGTCAAGCCGGCACCGCCCGACTCGACGACATCCCCGAGCCCCCTCTCGACGACGGGCCCGTCCTCGTCGAGACGCTCGCCATCGGCGTGTGCGGTACCGACGTCGAGATCGTGCGCGGTGATTACGGCACCGCGCCGCCCGGTGCGGAACGACTCGTGATCGGCCACGAGTCACTCGGTCGAGTGCTCGACGCGCCGGCCGGTGGCGACCTCGCGCCCGGCGATCTCGTGGTCGGGATCGTGCGCCGACCCGATCCGGTTCCGTGCGGGAACTGCGCGGTCGGCGAGTGGGACATGTGCCGCAACGGCAAGTACACCGAGCGCGGCATCGGTGGCCGCGACGGTTACGCGTCGGATCGCTACCGGATCCGCCCCGAGTACGCCGTGAAGGTGGCGAGCGATCTCGATCAGGTCGGCGTGCTGCTCGAACCCACGAGCGTGGTCGCCAAGGCATGGGAGCACATCGAGCGCATCGGCCGACGCGCCACGTGGCAGCCCTCGAAGGTGGTGATCACCGGCGCCGGCCCGATCGGCCTCCTCGCCGCGTTGCTCGGTCGCCAGCGCGGCTTCGCGGTGACGGTGTTCGATCAGGTGACCGACGGGCCCAAGCCCGGATTGGTGCATGACCTGGGAGCGACCTACCGCACCGACGGGCTCGACGACGCGTGCGCCGACGCCGACGTGATCATCGAGTGCACCGGCGTCTCTTCACTGGTGCTCGAGGTGCTGGGCCGCACCGCACCCGACGGCATCCTCTGCCTCACCGGTGTCTCGTCGGGCGGTCGCTCCCTCACGATCGACGCGGGTCTCGTGAATCGCGAGCTGGTGCTCGGCAACGACGTCGTGTTCGGCTCGGTGAACGCGAATCGACGACACTACGAAGCCGCAGCCGATGCACTCGACCGCGCCGACCGCTCGTGGCTCGGCCGGCTCATCACCCGACGTGTGCCCGTGGAGCAGTTCGCCGACGCGCTCGTGCGCCACCCCGACGACGTGAAGCCAATCATCGACTTCTCGAAGACGCCGTAGCGCATGCCGATCGTCCAAGATCAGATCCGGCTGCACTTCGACGACCAGATCGTGGTGTGCGCGCGCGACCTACGCATGTCGCGCCAGCTCGGCGAGGGATACGTGGTTGCCGACACGCGCCTCGCGTCGGGTTACCGCCTGCGCGTCGCGGGGCTCGCGCCCGTCTTGTTGCACTCGAGCGCCATCGAAGCGCACGCGGCCCGTTTCGAGCTCACGAACCCTCTGCTCGACGCGACGAACGGCTCGGTGCCACCCGGCACGTTGCACCTGCGCGTGGACCGCACGCTCAGTCACGGCGTCCATGACGACTACGACCTCGTGAACTTCGGCCACGAGCCCGTCGACGTCGTGCTCGAGATCAGCGTGGAATGCGACTTCGCCGACCTGTTCGACATGCACTCGAATCGGATCATCCGACGCGGCTCGATCCAGACGACGTGGGATGAGCAGCACGCGTCGTTGACGAGCCGGTACCGCAACGAGTCGTTCACACGCGCGCTCGCGCTCGTGGTGGAACGCAACGATTCGCCGCCCGAGTACGCAAACGGCGGCTTGTCGTTTCGCGTGCGCCTCGCCGCCGGCGCGTCGTGGCACACCTGCCTGAAGTGGATCGCGGAGATCGACGGGCAGCCGCCCGGGCACCCGGCCCGGCTGTGCCACGACCTCGTGTCGGGCGACACGCTCGCCGACCGCGCTCGCCAACAGTGGGTCGAGGGGTCGTCGATCCTCACGACGTCGCACCCGGCAGCCGATCGTGCCGTGCAGCAAGCCGTGGAGGATCTTGCGAGCCTGCGGCTGTTCGCGTTCGACCATCTGGCCCGTGGCCGCGCCGACCTACAGGGCGACGTCGAGACCATCGACGCCGAAACCTGGGTTCCCGCCGCCGGTGTGCCGTGGTTCGTGACGCTCTTCGGGCGAGATTCACTCGTGGTGTCGCTGCAGACGCTCCCGCTCTCCGCCCGCTTCGCCGAAGGCGCGCTACGTGCGCTCGCCGGTCAGCAAGCGACCGGCTACGACCCCGAACGCGACATGGAGCCGGGCAAGATCATCCACGAGCTCCGGCGCGGCGAGCTCGCGCAGCTGCACCTCATCCCCCACACGCCGTACTACGGCACGCACGATGCCACGACGCTGTTCGTATGGGCCGCGGCGGCGACCTGGCGTTGGCACGGAAACCGTGACCGTATCGACGAGGTCCGTCTCGCAGTGGAACGCGCGCTCGCGTGGATCGACCGCGACGGCGATCGTGACGGAGACGGCCTCCAGGAGTACGGGACGCGCGCCACGCACGGCGGTTACTTCAACCAGGGCTGGAAGGATTCGGGGGAGGCGATCGTGCACGAGGACGGCAGCCTCCCGAAGCTGCCGTTCGCGCTGTGCGAGCTGCAGGGTTACGTGGTCGCAGCCAAGCGGGCCTGGGCCGACGTGCTCGAAGAGGCCTACGGCGAGCATCTCGCCGCGCAACGCCTGCGCGACGACGCGCAGCGACTCGCCGACCTCATCGACACGCGCTTCTGGTGGGAGGACGAAGGCACCTACTACCTCGGGCTCGACGGCGACAAGCAGCCGATCCGCTCCGTCACGTCGAACCCCGGCCATCTGCTGTGGGCCGGCGCGATCCCGGCCGAGCGCGCGCGTTCGGTCGCCGACCGCTTGCTCGCGCCCGACATGTGGAGCGGCTGGGGCATCCGCACGCTCTCGAAACACCACCCGTCGTACAACCCGATGGCGTACCAGCTCGGCTCCGTGTGGCCGCACGACAATGCCTGCATCGCGGCAGGGATGCAGGCCTACGAGCTCGATGCCGCTGCCGGGCAGGTGGCCCGCGCGCTGATCGACGCCGCACAGTGCTTCGGCGACCATCGCCTCCCCGAGCTGTTCGCCGGATTCGCGCGCGATCCGGGCAGCTTCCCGGTGCCGTACGTCGATGCGAACGCGCCGCAGGCGTGGGCCGCCGGCGCGGTCGTGCAGCTCGTGACGTCGTTGCTCGGACTCGAGGCGTCGAGCGCGCAACGGCGCCTCACCCTGCGCCCGGCGCTGCCCGATTGGCTCGACATGGTGCGCGTCGCGAACCTGCACGTGGGCGACGCGGTGACCGACCTCGTGGTGCACCGTGACGGGGGCACCCACCGTCTCGAGGTGGAGCGCGTCGTCGGCACCCTCGACATCTCCCTGCGCTGACCCCCGCTCGTCGATGCGCCGCTGACCCGCACGACGTGCGGGTCAGCGGCGCATCGCTGTGACCTGGGACTTCGCGAAGTCTTGGGGGGCCGAAGGGCCCGCTTGCCTACGGTCACCGCCCGCCGCTGCCGATCATCGGTGAATGCGCAGATCTCTCCCTGGTCGCCGCGCGGCGGCTGTCCTCCTCGCCGGTGCATCCGTCGTCGCGGCCGGCGCCGGTGGCCTGCTCACCAGCACGCCCGCCGCCACCGCCGCCACCGTCAGCTATGCCCAGGGCGCGGCCACCAGCACCGGTCACGGCTACTGGACCGTCGCCTCCGACGGCACCGTGATCGGTTTCGGCGATGCCCACCCGTTCGCTCGCACCGGCGGCGACACACTGAACGGCACAGTCCTCGCCTTCACCGCGCGGCCTGACGGCACCGGGTACTGGGAGGCCTCGGCCGACGGCAGCGTGGCCGCGTTCGGCAGCGCTGGCGCATACGGCTCGATGCGCGGCGTGGCGCTCTGGCAGCCCCTCGTCGGCATGGCTGTCACGCACAGCGGCAAGGGTTACTGGCTCGTGGCCAGCGACGGCGGCATCTTCAGCTTCGGCGACGCACGCTTCTACGGTTCGACCGGTGGGATGAAGCTGAACAAGCCGATCGTCGGGATGGCCGCCACACCGACAGGTCACGGCTACTGGCTCGTCGCCAGCGACGGCGGCATCTTCAGCTTCGGCGACGCGAGCTTCTTCGGATCGACCGGGTCGATGACCCTCGTGCGACCCATCCTCGGGATCGCCGCCACGCCTACAGGGCAGGGCTATTGGCTCGTGGCCAGCGACGGCGGCATCTTCACGTTCGGCGACGCGGTGTTCCGCGGCTCGCTCGGTGGCGCACCGCGCGTGCACCCGATCGTGGGCATGATCCCCACTCCCACCGCGCTCGGCTACTGGCTGTTCAGCGACGACGGCGACGTGGTCGGCTTCGGCAATGCAGGCTTCTACGGTTCGATGACGCGGCCGTACAACGGCGGCGCGTCGATCGTGTTCCCCTACCAGGACAAGACCGTGTCGTCACCGCCGTCGTGGTGGAGCCAGGACGCGGGCGTCGACATCACGCCGCTCCACGGCCAGTGCGGCAACGCCGCCGTGCTCGTCGCGGTCGCGTCGGGCACAATCGTCGGCGAGGGCATCAACGGCTTCGGGCCGTCGACGCCGGTGCTGCAGGTCGACTCGGGACCGCTCGCGGGCCGGTTCATCTACTACGGCCACACGTCGGGCGATCTCGTCGCGGTGGGTGCGCACGTGACCGCCGGCCAGCCCATCACGCACATCGGTTGCGGCATCGTCGGCAACTCGAGCGGACCGCACCTCGAGATCGGCATCAGCCAGACGGGAGGGTGGTGGGTACCACCCGTGCACGCCACGTCGCAGGAGATGTACAACCTGTTGCTGAGCGCGTACAGCTGAGCGCCCGCCGCGGTGCCTTCTCGGTAGGGTTCCGCGCATGCACACCGACGACATCGAGTACGAGCACGGCGGGCGGCGTCTCGTGGGGCATCTCGCCGAGCCCGACGGGACCGATGCTCGGCCCACTGTGCTCGTGTGCCACGAAGGTCCGGGGCTCGACGACCACGCCAAGACGGTCGCGGTCCGGCTCGCCCAGCTCGGCTACCTGGCGTTCGCACTCGATTACCACGGCGACGGCAAGCCGCTCGAGCGCAACGAGATGATGGGGCGCCTCGGTGCGCTCATGACGTCGCCCGGCGACACGCGAGCGCTCGCGCGCGCCGGGCTCGCGGTGTTGCTCGCGCAGCCGCGCGCCGACGCGAGCCGCGTCGCCGCGATCGGCTACTGCTTCGGCGGCACCATGGCGTTGGAGCTCGCGCGTGACGGCGCCGACTTGCGCGCCGTCGTCGGGTTCCATTCCGGCTTGGGCACGAGCCGACCCGACGACGCGGCCAACATCCGTGCTCGTGTGCTCGTGTGCATCGGCAGCGAAGACCCGTTCGTTCCACCCGACCAACGGCTGGCGTTCGAAGCGGAGATGCGCGCCGGCAAGGTCGATTGGCGCATGCATCTGCACGGTGGCGTGGCCCACAGCTTCACCAACGAACGAGCGAGCGAAGCCGCCTTGCCGGGCGTGGCCTACGACCAGCGGACCGACGAACGGTCGTGGCGCGCGATGCTCGACCTGTTCGACGAAGCATTCATCTGACGCTCGTACCCACGGTGTACGCGGTCATCGACAGCGAGCCCATCGCGTAGCCGTCGACGAGCACCTCGGCCGGTTGGCCGCCCGCCGCGGCGAGGCCGGCGATGTAGAGCAGCGGGATGAAGTGGTCCGGTGTGGGCGCGGCAAGTGCGAAGTCGGGGTCGTCGCGCAGGGCCACGACGCCGGCCGGCGCACTGGTCATCACGTCGCGCGCGCGATCGTCGAAGCGCTGCGCCCAGTCGAAGGCACCCGCAGGTCGAGACGGCTCGAGTCGGCCGAGGTTGTGGACCACATTGCCACTGGCCAGCACGAGCACACCCCGCTCACGCAACGGAGCGAGCGATGCACCGATCTCGACGTGGTAGTCGAAGGGCTCCATCGCGTTGATGGCGAGCTGCACCACGGGCACATCGGCCTTCGGGAACATGTGCACCAGCACCGACCACGTGCCGTGATCGAGGCCCCAGCTGTCGAGATCGCGACCTACCCAACGCGGTTGCACCACTTCGATCACCTCGTCAGCGACGTCGGGAGCACCCGGCGCGGGATATTCCACTGCGAACAACGCGTCGGGGCG
>JADGOO010000255.1 GCA_017882905.1 Acidimicrobiia bacterium
CGGCCTCGCCACCGCCGACGATGCTTCGAGCGCCGCGGTTCCCGATCTCGACCTGTGGCGCGAAGAGCTGCTCGCCGTCACCACCGACGACAAGGTGCAGTACGCCATCGATCTCGACGCGCGCGTCTCGGGCGCCGATCCGCGGATTCGCGAGGTCGAATCGACGAGCTACGGAGACGGGTTGGTCGAGGCGGCCATCGCGAGCTCGGCCGGTGTCGAAGCCTCGGTGCGCCGCACGGTCTGCTCGGCCAGCGCGGTTGCCCTGGCGGAAGCCGACGGCCAGACGCAGACCGGGTACGGATTCAGCGTCGGGCGCGCGTTCACGGATCTCGACGCCGACGAGATCGTCGCGATGGCGACCGAACGGGCATTGCGGCTGCTCGGGGCGCGCCAGCCGAAGGGGCGCCGGCTCCCGGTGGTGCTCGACCCGCTCGTCACCGCATCATTGCTCGGTGTGCTCGCCGCCGCGTTCAACGGCGAGGCGATGCTCAAGGGGCGCTCCTTGTTCCTCGATCGCGTCGGCGAGGTCGTCGGCGCGCCGATCGTGCACCTCGCCGACGACCCGACCGACGCGCTGATGCCCGGAGCCACCACGCACGACGCCGAAGGCGTGCCGTGCCGGCGCAACCCGCTCGTCTCCGCCGGTGTGCTGCAGGGATTCCTGCACAACAGCGCGACCGGTCGGAGGGCCGGTACCGCCACGACCGGATCGGCGACGCGCGCCGGTTACATGTCGACTCCCGGCGTCGGCGTGCGCGCGTTGAAGCTCGAGCCCGGAACGCGCGGGCACGACGAGATCATCGCCGCGCTTCCCGACGCGCTGTACGTGCAGTCGGTGAGCGGATTGCACTCGGGTACCAACCCCATCAGCGGTGACTTCTCGGTGGGTGCCGAAGGGCTCATGGTGCGCGACGGCGCGCTGGCCGAACCCGTTCGCGAGGTGACCATCGCGTCGACGTTGCCGCGCATGCTGCTCGACATCGCCGAGATCGGCGCCGACGTCACACCCCTCGGCGGCAGCGCGGCCGGTGTCACCCTCGTCGTCTCCGACATGACGATGAGCGGCGCCTGATCGCGGCGCCCGCGCCCAACCCACTCCTCGCTGGTACGACATACGCAAGTGGTCGTGGGTTCGAGTCCCATCAGCTCCACTGGCGTCAACTCGGCTTGTACGCCTTCAGCGGATCGAGGCTGACCTTCGTGATCCCGTTTGGCTGGTCGCAGTCGAATGTGCCCTTCTTCGCCGGATCGACTTGAACCCACTGACCGTGCTGCACCTGCACGATGACGATGCACGAGCTTGCTTTCCTGCCGGCAACATCGATGGGCGCGAGCATGCCGCCGGCGTCGAAGGCGTGGACCGTCCGCAGGCCCGCGATGATCGCCGTTCGCGTGATTGCGTTCGGTCCGCTCCTGGCCACGATCCCGTCGACCACGTGCTGGAGCAGCAGTCCGGAGGCGAATGCCTCGACACCGAAGCTGTCGGGGCTCTTGTCGTACCGCAGGAACGTGTCGAGCATCTTGTTCGAACCTTGATCTTCGAACGGTAGGAAGCCCAGGGAGACGTACTGGCCTTCGACCGCGGGACCGCCCTGCGCGATGAAGCCCGAGCTGTAGCAGGCCTGCACGCAGGTCCAGACCTTGACGCCGTTCGCACCTTGCGCGACTGCCTCCTTGCGCAGCTTCACGATGCCCGGGGCGTCGAGCGAGCTCATGACCCACGTCGCCCTCGCCGCCTTGATCGCCTGCACGACCGGTGTGTACTGCGACTGCGTCGCCAGCGCGCTGATACCGAACTGCTGATCGAGCTTGACCCCGCGCTGCTCCATCGCGGCGAACACCGGCGTGCTCGCCGTGATCGTCGACGGCAGATCGGGCGGAAGCACGAACACGCCGTGAAGATCGGGCGTCGTGTGCACCTTGAACCACGCGACCTCCGATGTCGCCTCCTCGTAGTGACGCACGCCACGACCCGAGTACGGACAGCTCGTGCCCTGCTGTACCGCAGAGAAAGAGATGCTCGAGCACTGCTCCACCGGCTCGGTTTGCAACGTGGCCAGATCAGGGATGCCCGTTGCGCGCCCCGCCTTGTCCTTGCAACCTTCGGCCGGCCGCATGTCGTTCAGGAAGAGGGCGCTCGTGCCGAGCAACACGAGCGAATTTCCGCACGCCGTGGTCACGCCGTTCTTCGCTTCGTCGGCGCTCAGCTTCGAATCGGCCGTGGCGACCACGACATGCCGGCAGGCCAGCCCGCCGTTGGCGTTCACGTAGGCCGCCCATGCCTCCGCCGCGTCGATCGAACCCTGGAACAACCCTGGAGACAGCGGCGAGCTGACGTCGGCCAACACCGTCACCGTGATGGAGGTCGGTGTCACGCCGACCTCGGTCGACTGCAATGTCTTGCCCGCGCACGCGTCGCCGACCTTGCCCGTCGAGGTCGAGGCATCGAGGGCCCCGCCACCTCCGCCGCTCCGGCTACTGCACGCAGCGACGGTCAGAGCCACGACGAC
>JADGOO010000256.1 GCA_017882905.1 Acidimicrobiia bacterium
ATCGACCCGCCCGAGCTGTCCACGATCCCGGGAGTCGCCAACGTCACCGTCGCAACCGGAACGCGCATCGTGCACATCTCCGGGCAGACCGGAGTGAACACCGAGGGCAAGGTCGTGGGCAGCACGCATCTCGACCAGACCCGCCAGGCCCTGCGCAACCTCCGCACCGCGCTGACCGCCGCCGGAGCGACCCTCGCCGACGTCGCCAAGCTCAACATCTACATGGTCGATTACAACGAGGCCGCGCTCGAAGCGTTGATGACCGCGGCCGTGGAGGAGTACGGCGCCGACTTCCCCATCACCGCCGGCACCCTCGTGGGCGTCGCGACGCTGTGGCAGCCCGACGTGCTCGTGGAGATCGACGCCGTCGCCGTCTGCTGAGCCCCACGGCGGGTTTTCGAGACTTCGGGTCCTCTCCTTCGAAAACTCCGGGGGTTGTCGAAGGATCGCCGCGTTTGCCCTGGTCAGCGCACTGCAATCTCACTGTCTCACCCCCTGCGTACCTTCGACACATGGCCGAAGTGCTCATCGAGGGCGAACCGCTCGAGCTCATCCAACAGGCGTTCCGAGGCATGCGGGCGCGGCGCGAGGCAAGCGGGTGGGTGAGCCTCACCGGCCGGCTCGACCCTGTGCCCGGTGAGGCGCTCCTGCGTGCCCTGCGCCGGGCCGAGGCGCATCTCCCCCGCCAGATCCACAGCACCCGCGAACAACACCGCGCCGCCGCACTCGACGAGATCGCCCGCCAGTTCACCTCGGCTGTTGAGCGCGTCCCCGCGGGGACGCAAAGCACGAGCGACCCCGAACTGCGTGCGAAGACCGAGATGATCCTGGCGATGCCGATCGACGACCGAGTCCGGCAGATCGAGGCGGAGGCCAACTTCTTCGCTTCGGTGCGGCCGCTCGAAGATGACACCGACGAGTCGTGACGACCTGGTCGGGTTAAGCGAAGCAGCTGGTGAGGAAGGAGACGAGCGGCGGGGTCATCACCTTGTCGCCGGGCGCGCCGATACGCGTGTTGACCTCGTTGTGAGTCAGCGAGCGAGCGTCGATCGTCGTGGTGCCCACGCCCGCGGCTCGCAGCTTCGCCAGGTAGGCCTTCTCGATCTGCTGGCGCGACGCTGAGCCGCGGTACACGCCGATGGTGCGAGGGATGCCGATGCCGCGCTTCACGAACGTGCTCGCGGAGGTGTCGACTTGGTAGTGCGGATCGTTGCCGAGCGCGTCGATCCAGAACTGCTTGTCGCCGTCTTCGCTCGTGGCCGTGGTCTTGTCGAAGCCCTCGGTGTCGAGCGGGCCGACGCACGTCAACGCCTTGAGGGTGAGGCCGTGCGCCGCGAGGTAGGCAGGGTTGTCGGCGACGTTGGACACGATGTCTGCGCCGGCGGAATGGCCGAGCAGCGCGATCTTCGCGGGGTTGCCGCCGTAACGGCCGATGTTGGCCTTCACCCACGCAACCGCGGCCGCGACATCGTCGAAGTGGTCGGGGTAGCGCGCCGAGCTCGGATCTCCGGGCACGGTCAGCCGGTAGTTGATGCTGGCGAACACCCAACCTTTCCCGTTGAACAGCGAGATCTTGTTCGTGACCTGGTTCTTCTTGTCGCCGATCTCGTAACCGCCGCCGTGCACCCACAACACCACCGGCCGGTTGCACGCGCCCGCGGGCGCGTACACGTCGAGGCTGTTGGCCTTGGCGGCGACACCGGCGATCGTGCGGTAGCGCACCGTTTTCGGCAATCCGGCAACCCGGCAGTTCTTCGCGGCGGCGCCCGCGGGCAGCGACGAGAGGCCGCCGACCGGCAGGAGCAACAAGACCGCAGTAGCCAGTAAGGCCGCTCGTCGCACGCGATCTCCCTCCGTGCGCGTTCGACCGGACAGTAGCGCCGCCTCCGAAATACTCAACCCCCACGCACACGAGTGTGCGACCCTGGCAGCGACACACGCGACGCAATCGAGATCACGACATGAGCCCGACGAAGGCCGGCGACAAGCTCCTGGTTTGGGGCGCCGAAGGCATCGAGGAGAACACGCTCGACCAGGCGCGCCTCACCGCGAAGCTGCCGTTCGTCCACTCGCACGTTGCGCTCATGCCCGACGCGCACGTGGGCATCGGCGCGACCGTCGGCTCGGTGATCGCCACCCACGGCGCGATCGTGCCGGCCGCGGTGGGGGTCGACATCGGCTGCGGCATGATCGCCACCCGCACCGATCTGCGCGCCGCCGACCTCCCCGACGACCTCAACGCGCTGCACCACGCGATCGCCCGCGCCATCCCGAGCGGGGTCGGCCGCGGCCACGACCGCAACGAGAAGGCAACCGAAGCGATCGAACGGCAGTCTTGGTACCCGCGCGACGCCCAACCCGAAATGGTGCAGGCCTCCGACAAGCTCTGGCGCAAAACCATCGACCAGTCGGGATCGCTCGGCTCCGGCAACCACTTCGTGGAGGTCTGCCTCGACGAGCACGACGACGTGTGGGTGGTGCTGCATTCCGGCTCGCGCGGCGTGGGCA
>JADGOO010000257.1 GCA_017882905.1 Acidimicrobiia bacterium
AGAAGCTGCCGGAGAACAACGGCGGCTTCAACGCGTTCAAGGGCTACGGCAAGACGTCGAAGCTCGTCTACGACACACTCACGACCAATCACCCGATCGATCTCACCCGCTGGCAGGTCGCGAACTGCTACATGGGCCGCGCGGGCCTGATCAACAGCGGTGGCGCGTCGTCGGGCGAGTCGGACCTGGCCGAGGCCGTGCGCACCGCCGTGATCAACAAGCGCGCGGGCGGCACCGGGCTCATCTCCGGTCGCAAGGCGTTCCAGCGCCCGATGGCCGAAGGGGTCGAGCTGCTGAACGCGATCCAAGACGTGTACCTCGACACCGCGATCACCGTCGCCTGATCTCGCGCCTCCAGGCGCAGATCCGGAGGCCCGGTCAGTCGAACGAAGTCGCACGGGAGAGCCAGGCGCAGAGCGGAGGCCCGGACCGTCGCGACGCGTCTCGCCGTGATGGGGGGCCGGAGCTCGTAGCCGCACGAAACTCGAGGGCCGCAGGTCGCAGCCGCATGATCAGGGCTGGAGCAAGCGGCCTATGCGGCGGGCGGCGACGCGCAACCCGACGGCGCCCATCACCGCGAGGTACGCCGCGTGCACGAGCAGTGTCCACTGCATGTGGCCGAGCACGAGCGCGCGTTCGAGCACGACACCCTGATAGAGCGGCGTGAGCCGGATCACGGCCTGGAGCCCCGCGGGATACTGGCTCAGCGGGAAGAACGTCGCCGAGAAGAGGAAGAGGGGCACGAGCGCGAGGGTCACGTAGTCGAAGTCGACCCATGACCGCATGAAGGTCGTGCCCGCGAGCCCGGCGCCCGCGAAAGCGAACCCGATCAGCACGGCAACCGGAACCACGAGCAGCGCCCACCACGACGGGACCAGGCCGAAGGCGACCATCGTCAGCAGGAAGGCCGTGGAGTAGATCGCACCGCGCATCAGCGCCCACACCACCTCGCCGGTCGCGACGTCGCCGGTGCCGAGCGGAGTGGCGAGGATCGCGTCGTAGGTGTGTGAGTACTTGTATTTGACGAAGAAGTTGAACGTGGTGTCGAGCAGCGACCCGTTCATCGCGGCCGACGCCAGCAGGCCCGGCGCGACGAACTGCTTGTAATCGACCAAGTGGCCGTCGAACGGCAGCTTGCCCACGAGCTTGCCCACACCGATGCCGATCGACAGCAGGAACAGCACCGGCTCGAAGAAACCGCTGAGGAAGACGTACCAGGTGCGCCGGTACGCGAGCACGTTTCGCTCGACCATGCGCCACGGTCGCTGCCGCGCGCCGAGCGGCGGCAGCACGCGCATCGAGCCCATACGCGCGCTCACGACGTCAGCCTCCGTGCGAACGTGCGCCGGCCCCACGCGAAACCGGCGCCCACGCAAGCGAGGAGCACCAAGACGTGAACAATGTCGGCGCCGATGTGCAGCGTGCCCGTGGTCGCCCCACGCGCCAGCTCCACACCGTGCCAGAGCGGCGACATCGCGGCCAGTGGACGAAGCCCGCTCGGAAGCTGCGAGAGGGGGAAGAACGTTCCGGAGAACAAGAACAGCGGGAGCACCCCCACGCGCATGATCACCGGAAACACGAGGTCGGTGTCGAGCGTCACGGAGTAGGCGGCGAGCGGCGCGGCGAACGCGCCCGCGCAGAGCGCCGCGGCCGGGATCGCGAGCACTCCCCACGCAGAGGGCACCGCACCCAGCAGCGCGGCGACCACGAAGAACACGGTGGAAGCGCCGATGGCTCGTACCACGACCCACAGCACGTAGCCGACGACGATCTCGCCGGCCGTGATCGGCGTCGCCACCGTGGCATGGAACGTCTTCATCCATTTCACCCCGCCGAGCACGGGCCACATCGCCTCGTTCGCCGCCAACTGCATCGCGCTGGCGACCATGAGCCCGGGCGCGACGAAGTCGAGGTAGGTCAAGCCTGCGACCCGGCCGGTATGGGCCTTGACCAGCCCGCCGAGGCCCAGCCCCATCGCGGCGAGGAAGAGCAACGGGCTGAGGAGTGTGGAGAACACCATGCCGCGCCACAGCCGGGCCAGCACACGCGCCTCTCGTTCCATGACGCGGACAACTGGCGGAGTCGACACTGCGTTACTCCTCGAGCGTGCGGCCGGTCAGGATGAGGAACACATCTTCGAGGCTCGCCCGCCGCACGAGCACCGAAGCCGCGCCCACACCGTCGGCGGTGACCGCGGCCGCTGTCGCGTCACCGTCGTCGGTGTACACGAGGAGACGGTCGGCGACCGGCTCGACCCGCGGGGCGAGGGTGCGCACCCGCGCGAGCGCGGCGTGCTGCTCGGCGGCCCGCCCGAAACGCAGCTCCACGACCTCGCGCGTCGCGTGGGTCGCCACGAGGTCGCGCGGCGAGCCCTCGGCGACGATGCGGCCGGCGTCCATGATCACGAGGCGATCGCACAGCTGCTCGGCCTCGTCCATGTAGTGCGTCGTGAGCACGAGCGTGACGCCGTCTTGTTTCAGTCGGTACAGGCGCTCCCAGAGCATGTGCCGGGCCTGCGGATCGAGCCCCGTGGTGGGCTCGTCGAGCAGCAAGACCTCCGGCTCGTTGATCAGCGCACGCGCGATCGTGAGCCGGCGCTTCATCCCACCGGAGAGCGGATCGACGCGCGAATCGCGCCGGTCGGTCAGCTGCACGAATTCGAGCAGCTCCTCGGCGCGCCGCCGGATCTCCGCGCGAGGGAGATCGAAGTAGCGGCCGTAGATCATCAAGTTGTCCCAGACGGTCAGCTCGGTGTCGAGGTTGTCCTCCTGGGGCACGACGCCGAGCCGGGCGCGGATCTGCGCGCCGTCGGCGGCCGGGTCCATGCCGAGCACCCGCAGCGTCCCTCCGGACACCGGCGACACGCACCCGATCATCCGCATCGTCGAGCTCTTGCCGGCGCCGTTCGGTCCGAGGAAGCCGAACGCCTCGCCCGGTCGGATCACGAAGTCGATGCCGTCGACCGCGACGAAACCCCCGAACCGCTTC
This sequence comes from Acidimicrobiia bacterium, assembly GCA_017882905.1. GTDB lineage: Bacteria > Actinomycetota > Acidimicrobiia > IMCC26256 > PALSA-610 > Chersky-683. The sequence continues at coordinate 2,989 of JADGOO010000257.1, forward strand.
GTGAGCGCGCGGGCTTCGATGAGCGGATCCACCACGGCCGCCGACGCTAGTCAGACCCCGAGACACCAGGGCGCTGATTAGCGGGCAGTTAGCTCTTGAGGAAGCGGCTGCCGGCGACGCTGATGTCGGTGGTGCAGCGCAGGCAGAGCTCCACTTCGAGGTGGATCTCGCGGTCGACGGCGAACCGGA
>JADGOO010000258.1 GCA_017882905.1 Acidimicrobiia bacterium
GCCCCACGACACGACGATGGAGCACGCCCCGTTCGACGCCCCGCACCGCACGTCGACTCCGAGCGGCGAGCGGAAGGCGCTGCGGACGGCCATGGTCGTGACGAGTGTGCCGTCCGCGTTCGGCTTGCGCTGCACCGCGTGGTCGAGATCGCACGCTCGCAGCGCCCCGCCGGTCTGGCACTGGATCACCCACCCAGCCTCGAGGTCGCTGAGGTGTGCGCCGCGGACCGTCACCGTCTGACCGTCGACCAGACCCGTCGCGGGTGTGACGGTCGCGCTCACCGGCGGGAGCAACGGAGCGTTCGGATCGAAGTGCAGCGGGGCGAATGCGCTGTTCACATGCTCCAGCAGCAGGCCGACGCCGATGCGGCAGCCCGCAGGAGCCGTCCGGCAGTCGTAGGCGGTCGTCCCGTTCGTCCCGAGGTAGATGCGCGCGTCGACGGGGAAATGGAACAGCACATGGCCTGCCGGGTCGCTGTCGACCTCGAAGGCATTGCGCGGATCGCAGCGCCTGTCGTCGACCGAGTCAGCCGCGCACTCAAAGATCTCGAAGTGCGTGTTCGCCGCGAAGCCGCTGCCGTCGATGCGCACGACCTGCCCGTCGACGAGGCCGGTCGAGGGTGTCGCCGTGACGCTCAGCGGCGCCGCCGCGGTTGCGGCGCGTGGGCCCGCCAGCCCGAACGCCGACGTCGCAACGACGATGGCAGAACCGACGATCGCAGTGCGGAACATCATGACCTCCCAGCCATGCAGCACCACGAGTGTCGAGCCGGCCGACGTGGTGCGACAGGGGCGAAGGTCCCGGCCCGCACCGGGCAACCAGCCCGGCCGTCACTACTACAACCGCGAGAGCTCGACGTACGCCGGATCGACTACTCGATCGTCGGCGGCACACTCGATCAGCGGGTCGACCAGGTCCGGGCGATCCTGGCCGGTGTCGCGCCGCAGCGCGTCAGCCGTCGGCGCTCGCTCGGGCCGAGGTTGCGCGCAGACTGAACTAGAAGCGCCAGCGGGTGGCGCCGCCGGGCTCGACGGTGAGCAGGGCCACCGCGCTGCTTGCCTCGATGCGGTACACGAACCACGGCGGGCGGCCCGCGGATGGCGCGCTGTACTCGGCTGTGAGGGCCATGCCGGTGTCGTCGACGTGCGCCGGCCAGCCTTCGGCGGCCCAACGCTCGGCCATCGCCGCCACGGTCGCGCGATCGGTGACGCGTCGGGCCGTGCCCTCCACTACGACGTCGAGCTCGTCGGCCGCGACGCTCAACGTGCAGCGCGGGTCGCGGGCGATGTTGCGCCCCTTGCGGCTGTGCTCACCGGTCTCGAACCAGAACGCGCCCTCGACCCACATGGCGCCCACGCCGGTGACGTGCGGGCTGCCGTCGTCGTTGATCGTGGCCAGCCAGCAGGTGTGCCGGTCGGGGCCGCCCGTGCCGGGGGCCTGGGTCAACCCCCGAGCGAGGTGGGCGTCGACGCGTGCCCACTCGAGGTTCGGGGTCCCGTAGAGGTTGGCGAGGTTGATCGTCTCCATGCCCAGGAGACGTCACCGACGCGCGGAACTCATCGGATCGCCCGGCGCGGCTTTCTTCCTCCCCGGCGACCGAATGGGGTCCTGCGGGAGGACCAGTGCGCGAAAACGCGCTATTCGGGGGCGAGCTGGAACTGGTCGATGTAGGCGGCGAAGTCTCGCCGGATCTCGGCCGGATCGATCCCGAACTCCTCGGGCATGTAGCTGTGCACGCCGTGCTTGCCCTTGGGGTTGTCGGCGATGAACGCGCGCATCCCTGCCGCGCCCGCATCGGTCATCGGCAGGCCAAACGTGGCGTAGATGTCGCTGATGACGGCGAACTGGTCGGCGACGAAGTCGGAGAACTGCATGTCGTAGAACATCGCGTTCGGATAGGTGCCCGCGTTGCGCACCTGCATCACGTGCTTGATCACCCCGTTCAGGCGCGCCGTCCAGTCTCGGGCTACCTCGAACGGGTCGACGTGGTCGCTGCCCATCTGGCGCACCAAGGTGGTGAGGCTCGCGTACGACGTGACCGACTTCACCGGGTCGCGGTGCGTGAACACGATGCGCGCGTCGGGGTAGGTGCGCAGCAGGTGCTCGAGCCCCCACATGTGCGCGCCGGTCTTCAAGACCCAGCGGTCGCGGTGGTTGTGCCACTGCAGATGTTGGAGCTGCTGCACGTGGAACGCGTACACGTGCGACCAGTCGGCATCGTGGTCGACCCAGTCTTCGTAGCTCGGCACACGGAACTGATTGTGGAACAGAGGCGTGCACATCGCTTCGCCCATCATCGTCACACACTCCTGGGAGAGCGTGGCGCCCATCGGGTGCATCGCCTTGAAGCGTCGATCGCGCTCGGTCTCGGTCTCCGGAGTCGGCAACGTGGCCGCGCACATCGCGATGCGCGGATCGGTGTCGAACGTGGCGGCCTCCGGCGGAGGCGACGGGAACATCGTCTCCCACGTGAGCGGCGCGCGACTGTCGGGATCCTGGGCGAGGATGTCGTGCAGGATCGTGGTGCCCGTACGCGGGAACCCGATGATGAACACCGGCGCCACGATCTTCTCGTTCGCGATCTCGGGGAACTTCTTGCGATCGTTCACGTAGTTGAGACGGTTGACGGTGTGCAGCAGCGCTCGCTCGCGCGCGATCAGGCGGCCGAGGTCGTTGAGATGTGCCTCTCGCTCGAGCGAATCGAGGAACAACGCGAGCGGTTCGACGAACGGTCCGGCGCCGAGATCATCGAGGCCTCCGGTCCGTCGGGCCGCTTCGGCGAGGATCGCGGCAACGGTGAAGGGCTCCGACTCCGGTGCCACGTTGGTCACGCGACGCTTCTCTCATCAGGCTCGAACACCGGCACGAAGATCTCGCCGTGCGGCTCGAACAGCACGCGGACAGCCATCCCGCACGACAGGGCGTCGGGATCGCAATGGACGATGTTCGCGGGAAGCCGCAGATCGGTCTGCTCGTTCAGCTCGACGATCGCGATCACGTACGGCGGTGGCACGTCGGGATGGAACGGTTGCGCGTTGACCGTGTACGTGAACAGCGTGCCGCGACCGCTCGCCGGCTCCGGCTGCAGGTCGCCCGAACAGGCGTCGCAGCGCGGCGCGGGTGGGTGCACCCAGCGGCGGCACTGCTCGCAGCGCATGATCAGGAGCTCGCCGTTCGCGCCGCCCGTCCAGAACGGGCGGTTCAGGTCGTTGAGCGGGGGCAGGATGCGCGGTGCGTTGGGTTGGATGACGCGGGCGTCCACGACACGCGACCATAGGTGGTCGTCTCCCGCCGCGTGAAGGGCACCATGACCACCGACATCCCCGAGCAGCGCTCGATCATCTCCGGCATCGGCATCTCGCGGATCGGCCGGCGTACCGGGATCCCCGGTCTCGAGCTCACGCTCGAGTCGGCGCGCAGCGCCATCGCCGACGCGGGTCTCGAGCCCGCCGACATCGATGGCATCGCGACCATGGGCGACACGCCGTGGCGAGCCACGGCAGGCGCCCTCGGCATCGAGCCGCGCTACACCGGTGGCGGTTTCGACACCGGCGGCCTGCTCTCGCCGGTGATGGCGGCGTGCTTCGCGGTGGCACAGGGGCGGGCGCGCCACGTGCTGGTGTACCGAACGGTTCAGATGATGGGCGGGTCGATCGTGCCGGCCGATGAACCCAAGCCGCGTGCTGCGCACCAGGAACCAGCCGAAGCCCCGTCGGACGCCCCGTCTGATGCCGCGTCCGAAGGCCTCGGCGCCATGGCGAACGTGATGGGCGACATGGGCCCGCTGTTGGCAGCGCACGCGTACTCCGCCGCGAACTGGCTGGCCATGCACTGCCGACGGCACATGCATCTGTACGGCACCACGAAGGAGCAGCTCGGCTGGCTGGCGATCAACAGTCGTCGCAACGCGGCGCGCAACCCGCGCGCGGTGTACCGCGATCCGATGACGATGGACGACTACCTCGGCGCGCGCATGATCTCGTCGCCGTTCGGGCTCCTCGATTGCGACGTGCCCGTCGACGGCTCCATCGCCTTCGTCGTCTCCACGGACGATGCCACCGCCGATGCGCCGCACCGCCCGCTGCACGTCGAGGCCGTCGGAGGATCGCCCGGTCGGGGCGGTTGGGTCGACCGGCCCGACTACCCGAAGATGGCATCGGTCGACGCGGCGGCCGAGATGTGGTCGCGCACCGATCTGCGACCCGCCGATGTCGACATCGCGCAGCTCTACGACGGCTTCACGTTCCTCACCTTCGCGTGGCTCGAGGCGCTCGGTCTGTGCGAGGAGGGCGGCGCCGGCCCGTTCGTGGAGGGCGCCGCGCGCATCGCGCTCGACGGCGAGCTGCCGCTCAACACCTACGGCGGCCAGCTGTCGGCCGGTCGGATGCACGGCTACTGGGTGCTCCACGAGGCCTGCCTCCAGCTGCGTGGCGAGGCTGGCGAACGTCAGGTGGCTCGCCAACCCGAGGTTGCCGTGGTCGCCAACGGCGGGGGACCGATCGCCGGTTGCATGCTCCTGCATCGCTGAACTTCGGCCGGGCGTGAGCGGTGCCGGAGCGTGGCGTCATCGCCGGGCGAGCGCCTCGGTTGGTGCGCCTAGCGTGTGGCGGGTTATAACGCCCGCGTACGCTCGAGCTCCGAGGAGATGTCGCATGGCCCAAGTCCCGTTCGTCGACTACCTGGTGCTCGGCGACGACCCGCATCTCACCGCGCACGAGTGCACGGCGTGCGGCGCCCGCTACTTCGACCGTCGGCTCGCCTGCGCGAGCTGCGAGGGCCGTGAGTTCCGCACGGCGGCGGTGGCGACTTCGGGGGAGGTGCGCGCCTTCACAATCGTGTCGCTCGCCGCGCCCGGCATCCCCGTGCCGTTCGTCGCCGCGGTCATCGACTGCGACGGCACGAGCGTGCGCGCCAACATCGTCAACGTGCCGCCCGACGCCGATCACGTGGCGCTCGGCATGAAGGTGCGCCTCACGACGTTCCCCGTCGGCACCGACAGCGCCGGCACCGAAGCCGTGGTGTTCGGCTTCGAGCCCGCGTGACCCCAATCGCCTGAAGCCCCGGAGGCATCGAAATGAGCAGTGGTGACGTCTGGATCCTCGGGATCCACATGACGAAGTTCGGCAAGCACCCCGACCAGACCACGGTCGAGCTCGCCGCCGAGGCTGCGCTGGGAGCGCTCGCCGACGCGAACGTGCACATGAAGGACATGGGCATCCTCGCCGCCGGCAACCTGATGGGCGGCGGCGGCATGGGCCAGCAGCTCCAGAAGGCGATCGGCCAGACGGGCATCCCCGTGTACAACGTGGCCAACGCGTGCGCGACCGGCGCCACCGCGCTGCGCACCGCGGTGATGGCCATCAAAGCAGGGGAGTGCGACTACGGCCTCGCCGTCGGCGTTGAGAAGCTTGCGGGAGCGGGCTTGCTCGCCGGCGGCAGCCGCAAGGCGGAGTCCGACACGTGGACACCCGCCGGTCCGTACGGTGCGGTCGCGCCGATCGACGGCCGCATCGGCACCGAGACGATGCCGGGCGTGTTCGCGCAGATCGGCATGGAGTACGGCCACAAGTACGGCGGCACGAGCTTCGACCTGTTCGCCAAGATCAGCGAGAAGAACCACGCGCACTCCACGCTCAACCCGAAGGCGGCGTACCAGAAGCGCTTCACGCTCGATGAGATCAAGAACGACGTGATGATCGCCTATCCGAACACCCGGCCGATGTGCTCCGCGAACTGCGACGGTGCCGCCGCGGCGGTCGTGGTGAGCGACGCGAAGCTGCGCACGCTCGACCCCGACCAGCGTCGCCGGGCGATCAAGATCAGCGCGTCGGTGCTCACGAGCGACCCCTGGGAGGAGGCCTGCCAGATCCTCCCCAACGTGAACACGCTCACGCGCAACGCCGCCAAGCAGGCCTACGAGCAGGCCGGCGTCGGGCCCGAAGATCTCGACCTCGTGGAGCTGCACGACTGCTTCGCCACCGCCGAGCTCGTGCACTACGACAACTTGATGCTGTGCCCCGAGGGCGGTGCCGTCGACTTCTTCAACTCGGGCGCCACGTGGCGCGACGGCAGCATTCCCGTCAACGTGTCGGGCGGCCTCGAGAGCAAGGGGCACCCGATCGCGGCGACGGGTATCGCGAACATCTGGGAGGTGTGCACGCACCTGCGCGGTGAGGGCGGCGACCGCCAGATCGAGGGCGCCACCGTCGGGCTCGCCCACGTGATCGGTCTCGGCTCCGCGTGCGGGGTGCACATCCTCGAGAAGGCCGGCGTCTGAGCGAGGCGAGGCGACCATGACCGGCGATTCGCACGAGACCGACGGCGCCGACCCGTCGACGTTGGGCCTGGAGCTGCTCACCGATCTCGCGTCGCCGCAACCGCGCTACCAGGAAGCCATCGCGCAAGGTGGGTGCCTGCAGCCGATGGACGGGCTGACGCTCACGTTCAGCCGCGACCTCAACGACTACGTGTTGCGCCATCACGAGCTGTTCTCGTCGGTCGGTGGGCTCCAGCTCGGCAACACTCGCCCGCTGATCCCGCTCAACGTCGACCCGCCGCAGCACGGGAAGTATCGCAAGATCCTCGACCCGCTGTTCGCGCCGAAGCGGATGGACGAACAAGAGTCCGACATCGTGGCGCGCGTGCACCACTTCATCGACGAGTTCGTGGATCGCGGCGAATGCAACTTCACCGAGGATTTCGCCGAGCTGTTCCCGTCGGCGGTGTTCCTCGGGCTGATGGGTCTCGACTGGGGTGAGCTCGACACGTTCCTGCGCCTACGCGACGGGATCTTGCGCCCCGAGAAGTTCGACGAGATGGCCGCGTTCGACGGCGCCGTGCGCTTGCGAGTGCAGGAGGCGACCGGCCAGGAGATCTACGAGTACTTCGGTCGCCAGCTCGACGTGCGCGAGGCGAACCCGACCGATGATGTGCTCACGCACTTCGTGACGGCCGAGATCGACGGCGAGCGGCTGAGCCGCGAAGAGATCCTCGACATCTGCTTCTTGTTCCTCATCGCCGGCCTCGACACGGTGAGCGATTCGCTCACGTGCTTCTACGCCTACCTCGCCCAGCATCCGGAGCATCGCCGCCAGATCGTCGACGACCCGTCGGTGATCCCGAATGCGGTCGAGGAGCTGTTGCGCTGGGAGTCGCCGGTGCCGGGCGGGGTGCCGCGTCTGGCCACGTGCGACACGGAGCTGCCGAACGGCATGAAGATCGGGGCCGGCAGTGCAGTGATGGTGAGCTACGGCGCGGCCAACGTCGACCCGGCCGAGTTCCCCGACGCGCTCGTCGTGCGCTTCGACCGCGAGGTCAACCGGCACATCGCCTTCGGTGGCGGTGTCCACCGGTGCCTTGGTTCGCACCTCGCACGGCGCGAGCTGCGTATCACGTTGCGCGAATGGCATCGTCGCATCCCCGACTACCGCTTGAAGCCGGGTACCGAGCAGCTCGTCTACCGGCCGGGGCTGCGCAGCGTGGAGAACCTCACGCTCGTCTGGCCCTGATCGGCCGATCGCTCATCGCGTCACATCGATCGCGGCGGGAGCAAGGGCAGCGACGCCCACACGGTCTTGTCGTGGTCTTGGCGGGTCGTGCCCCATCGCGTCGCGAGCGCCGCGACGATCCCGAGGCCTCGACCGCCCGACCCGGAGCGGCGCGCGGCAGGTATCGCGACTGCGTCGACGTCCGGATCGCCATCGCGAACCGCGATCAGCAGCGTGTCGGCGCGTACCTCACACGCCAGCTCGACCGGCGCACGCGCGTGGCACACCGCGTTCGTCACGAGCTCGCTCGCGATCAGCACAGCCTCGTCGAGACACACCGGGATGTGGTGATCTTCGGCGAAGCCTCGCATCGTGATTCGCGCGCGCTCGGGTGCCGTGAGGTCGCAGGGGAGGTCGACCTTCATGGAAGTCAAACGGCCGCCTTCTTGACCGTCGCGGCGGCTGGGGTCCAGGCGTGCGACAGCCGCTTCGCCCGCTCATACCCCGCGGCCTCGGAAGCTACGCCTGGGACGACGGGCCCGCGGCGCTCGACGCACGCGGATCTTGCGCGCCGGGGTGGTCCGCGGCGAGCGTTGCCGGATGGAGATGTCGCTCTTCGAAGAGGTGGGTGAGGCGCTGCGCGGTCTCGCGCCCGCGGAGCTGGGCGACCAGCACCAGCGCGCCCACCGCTACGGCGTCAAGGTCTGGTTCGGGTCCGCGGCACCGATACGTGAGCACTACGAGGCGCAGGTCGTCAGCCCCGACGCCGACGCCGGCGCCCGAGTGCTGGCAGTCGAGGTCGGCTTCCACAGTGAGTACCCGAACGCGGCCGACAACGATGCCGTGATCGCGCATCTGCTCGCGCACGAGAAGCAGTGGCGTCGCGCCGTGGGCAAGGAGGCGCAGGTCGGTGCGTTCCTCGGACGGGCGCAGTCGTGGCGCCGGGTCTCGGAGACCTGGCCCGATCCGAATCTCGATGAGGGCACGCTCGTGACCGAGCTCGCGCTCCGACTCGCCGACTACATCATCGCGATCGAACCGGTGCGCCGCCGCCGCTAGCTGTACTCGGCCGGGACCATCATCCGCCGAAGCCGACGAAGTCGTTCGGCGCGATCACCACGTGCGTCGATCGCGGCGCCACTGAGATCGCCGTGGTGCCCGGAGTGCCGTGGTCGTGGTTGTACTGGATCGTCACCTGGTCCCACCCGACAGTGGTTCCGCCGACGGTGATCAGCGCGACCCGGCCGAGGTATCCACCCTGGTAATCAGCGGTCGCGTTGGTGACGTTGCCGGTGAACGTGAAGCCCGTGCGGTTGGTGCCTCCCGGCGACGCCAGGACCTTGAAGTGGCCATCGTCCAGTCGGTTGTTGGCGACCGTGATGTTGGCGAGCGGCGTCTAGGTGAGTGGCCGCAGGTTCATGTAGCCCAGGCCGCCGCTGTCGCCGAAGTTGTCGTGGATGTAGACGTTCGTCGTGCCGCCGCGCGCGTCGGGCTCATGGTCGAAGAGCATGCGCTGCACGTTGCGGAACTCGACGCCACGGATCTCCAGCGTGTCGACCGCGTTCAGCGTGATGCCCTGGCGTCCATTGCGTTCGAAGAGGCCGCCTGCGATGAGCACGTCGCTCGAGCGCCGCGTCGGGTTGTGGTTGAGGTAGACGAAGTCGCCCCACACGCCCTGGATGTGCAGCCCGATGAGCTGCAGACCGAGTGTGCCGACCACGGTCACGCCGTGCCACGGTTCCCGGGCGAGCGAGTAGTGCCCCAACGTGTTGGTGCTCACGAGGTTGCCGCCGATGATGCGGATGTCGTTACCGCCCACGATCTTGATGACCGGCGCGCCGTAGCGCTTACGGGGTTCGATGATCACCTTGTTGACGTTCGAGAAAGGCGTCGGATCCTTCTGGACGAGCGTCGCGTCGGTGAGGTCGAGGATGATGTGGCTGCGCGCGAAGACGGTGAGCCCGGGATGCGAGATGTCGTGGGCGGAGATGTTGCCGATCGCCAGCCCGTACTCGACGCGGAAGATGCCGTCGAGGTCGATGACGTTGGGCGTCGCCGCGGTGCCGTCACTGGTGGATGTGCCGATCCAGTTGGAGAGCGCGTCCGACACGTCGGTCGTGCCCGTGCGGTCGATGCCGGCCGGCGGTGTGAACACGGTGCCCGTGGCAGCGGGCGCACCGATGGCGTGCCGCACGATGCCACTCACGGTCGATCCGGCGAGCAAGGCTGCCGCCAACGCGATCACCAGGCCTGCCCGGCGCGACGAATTTAGGTGGATGCGCATGCGCTCGACCTCCACTGCACGAGCGAGCCGGGCGATCCGTCGGTCTCGCGAACATCCCAGTCCCGCATGGATGAGTCTGGTCCGTCTGTGCAGAGCCTTCTCAGGGGAGAACGTCACGCACCCGGGTGTCGTTCGGCAGGGCCAGCGATGACGGGAGGTCCGAAGGGCCGGTTTCGGCCGGTCGCTCGTGACTCGGTGAGCGTCGAATCGGCTCCGAGGGCGCGCGCGGCGTTCCGACTGCGGCGATCGGCCCGATGCTGATGATCTCGGCAAGAGATGCGGCAGGCACCGGCGGCGAATAGAGGTACCCCTGGCCGAGGTCGCAGCCCAGTGCGAGCAGAGCGGCGGCGAGCCCAGGGTTCTCGATCCCTTCGGCGACCACTCCGACACCCAGCACGGCCGCGATCTGCATGATCGCAGGGATGACCGACGACGCGCTCTCGACCTCGAGCGTGAAGGCGCGATCGATCTTCACCAGGTCGACCGGAAGGTGCTGCGCGTACGAGAGCGACGAGTAGCCGGTGCCGAAGTCGTCGATCGCGGTGCGGATCCCACGATCGCGCAGCGCCTGGAGCACACGCACGGCCGCGTCGAAGTTGGCGAGCAAGACACCTTCGGTGACCTCGAGCAGCAGCTGCGCGGGAGCGAGCCCGGTCTCGTGGAGCACACGGTCGACGGCTTCCAGGAACCCGTCCGCCGCCAGCTGCACCGGCGACACGTTGACGCTGATGTACGAGAACGACGACGTCGCGCACCACGTGACTGCGTTGCGACACGCCTCCTTCAAGATGGCGAGACCCAGACTCACGATCACCCCCGTCTCTTCGGCGAGCGGGATGAACTCCACGGGCGAGACCGTCCCGAACTGCGGGTGCGTCCAGCGCACCAACGCCTCGGCGCCGCGCAGCAGGCCGGTCTCGATGTGCACGATCGGCTGGTAGAGCACGGAGATCTCGGAGCGGCGCCAAGCGTCGCGCAGGTCGGCCTTGAGGGTGAGGCGACGCGTCGCTCGCTCGCCCATCTCGGGATCGAAGGTCTCGAAGCGATTCTTGCCGGCTGACTTCGCGGCGAACAGTGCGATGTCGGCGTCGCGCATCAGCTGCTGGGGGGTGTCGCCATCGACGGCGACCCTGAGCCCGATGCTCGCGTGCGCGGCGACATCGAGACCGGCAGCCCGCAGCGGCATCTGCAGAACTTCGAGGAGTCGCTGCGCGGTGCCTCCGGCAGCATCCACGTCGGTATCCAC
>JADGOO010000259.1 GCA_017882905.1 Acidimicrobiia bacterium
AAGGGGACCGCACATGATTGCTTCAACGATTGCGGCCCGTCGTCGGGACAGTGAGGAAGGCTTCACGCTCATCGAGCTGATGGTCGTCGTGCTCATCATTGCCATTCTGATCGCGATTGCCATCCCGACCTTCCTTGGTGCCCGTCAGCGAGCCCAGGACCGCGCTGGCCAGTCGAGCCTCCGCAACGGCCTCACCGCCGCCAAGACGCTCTTCACCGACGCAGAGGACTACACCAAGGTTCTTGACGCTGGCGGTACCACCGCTCCGATCGCCGCAGTTGAGCCCAGCCTCAGCTTCGTCGTCGGCGGCACGGCGTCGACCGGCCCGAACAACCTCAGCATTGCGCCGACCACCACCACGGTGATCCTCGCCGGGCTGAGCAAGTCGAGCACGTGCTTCTGGATCAAGGACGACGTGAGTGGCACCGGTACCCAGTACGGCAAGGGTTCCGGAACGTGTAGCGCAGCCACCACTCCGCCGAGCGGCTGGCTGTCTACTTGGTAGACCGTCCCGCGTTCGAGGGACAGTGTGGTGGCAGTGGGCCCGACGCCTAGGCGTCGGGCCCACTGCCGCGCTCGCGGGCGGGTGCGGCGGCATCCGCGGCGCGTGCCGGTGCGCCACGTACGATCGAACCGATGTTCGGTCATCCTCGAGGCGCGGAACCGACGCCGGGGCCCGGGCCGATCCTCGGTATCGACCCGGGCTTGTCGCGCTGTGGCTACGGCGCCGTGCGCCGCGACGGGGCCGCGCTGCGGGCGGTGGCCGCCGGAGTCATGCGCACGCCGCCCGAATGGGCCCTGCCCGATCGGCTCGTCGCACTGGCCGACGACATCGAACGGCTCCTCGACGAGCTCGAGCCGAGCGCGGTCGTGGTGGAGCGCGTGCTGTTCCAGGTGAACGCGCGCACGGCCATCTCCGTGGGCCAGGCGAGCGGACTGGCGCTCGCGGCTGCGGCCCGGCGTGGCCTCCCGGTGGTGCAGTACTCGCCGAACGAGGTGAAGCTCGCGATCACGGGTGACGGCGCGGCCGACAAGGCTGCCGTGCAGATGATGGTCACCCGCCAGCTGCGGCTGACCGCCATGCCCGACCCGCCCGACGCGGCCGATGCGCTGGCCCTCGCGATCTGCCATGTGTGGCGTATGCGGCTGAACGACGCGCAGGCAGCAGGCGACGGTGAGCGGGGCGCACCGAGCGGACGGTTGGAGGCGCGGGTGGCTGCCGCGCTCGCGAAGCAGCGCGGAGGTGCGCGGTGATCGGTTCGGTCCGGGGCACGGTGCTCGAGCGCAATGCCGCCGGTGAGGTGCTCGTCGAGGTGGGCGGTGTCGGTTACCGCGTGCTCGTGCCGGTATCAGCGGTGCCGCTGCTCGCGCCGGGCGCGCCCAGCTTCTTGTTCACCCACCTGCATGTGCGCGACGACGCCATGGTGCTGTTCGGCTTCCCGACCCGCGACGAGCGCGACACCTTCGAGTCGCTGATCGCAGTGACCGGCATCGGACCGAAGCTCGCGCTGGCGATGCTCTCGGTGCACCCGCCGCACGCGCTGCGGCGCGCGCTCGCCGACGACGACCTTGATGCGCTGTGCCTCGTGCCCGGAGTGGGCAAGCGCACCGCGCAACGGATGCTCGTGGAGCTCAAGGCGCGCCTCGGCATGCCCGACCTCGATCTCGCGGCTGCGGTCCCGGGTGGCGCCGCCTCGCCGCGCGCCGAGGTTCGTGAAGCGCTCACCGGGCTCGGCTACCAACCCGACGAAGTGCGCGATGCGCTCGCGCAGCTGCCCACCGACGGCGCGGTCGAACAGCTCCTCCGGGAGGCCCTCAAGCTCCTGTCGGTGAGGGCCTGACATGGCGCGCGAGGAGGTGCTCTCACCGAACGCGGCGCCGAGTGAGCACGCCGAGGAGACGTCGCTGCGGCCGCGCCACCTCGGCGAGTTCGTGGGCCAGCCGCAGCTGCGTGAGCACCTCGAGATCGTGCTCGGTGCCGCTCGTCAGCGGGCGCAGGCCGCCGACCACATCTTGTTGGCGGGCCCGCCGGGCTTGGGCAAGACGAGCCTGGCGGGGATCGTCGCCACGGAGATGGGCGCCCGACTGCAGCCCACGAGCGGGCCCGCGCTCGAGCGGGCCGGTGACCTTGCCGCGATCCTCACGAACCTCGACGACGGCGACGTGCTCTTCATCGATGAGGTGCACCGTCTGCCGCGCGCAGTCGAGGAGGTGCTCTATCCGGCGATGGAGGATTTCCAGCTCGACATCGTGATCGGCAAAGGGCCCTCGGCGCGATCGATCCGGCTCGACCTGCCGCGGTTCACGCTCGTCGCGGCGACGACGCGCACCGGCCTGATCACGGGTCCGTTGCGCGATCGGTTCGGTTTCGTGGCTCGTCTCGACTACTACGCGGCGAGTGATCTGGCCTCGATCGTGACGCGCACCGCGACAATCCTGGGCGTATCGCTCGACGAAGGCGGCGCACAGGAGATCGCCCGCCGGAGCCGCGGCACACCGCGCATCGCGATCCGTCTGCTCAAGCGCGTGCGTGACTTCGCCGAGATGCGCGCCGACGGCACGATCAGCGCGGTGACCGCGCGTGCCGCCCTGGCGCTCTTCGAGGTCGACGAGATCGGTCTCGACAAGGTCGACCGGGCGATCCTCAGCGCGCTCTGCCGAACCTTCGGCGGCCAGCCGGTGGGCCTGGGCACGCTCGCGGTGGCGGTGGGCGAGCAACCCGAGACGGTCGAAGACGTATACGAACCGTTCTTGTTGCAGAACGGGTTGCTGCAGCGCACCCCGCGTGGGCGGGTGGCGACCGCCGCCGCGTACGCGCACCTCGGCTTGCCTGTGGTTCCCGGCGCCGCCGAGACTCCCGGTCTGTTCCAAGATCCGGAGTAGCGACAGGGGAGCCATCGATGTCCGAGGTCGTGACCTACACGGTGGCCGAAGGCGTCGCGCTCGCCGCGATCGACAACGGCAAGGCGAACGCGCTGTCACCGGCAGTGATCGCCGCGCTCGGCGACGCAGTGAGCCGGGCCGAGGCGGCCGGGCCCGACGCAGTGGGCGCGCTCGTGATCGCCGGCAAGCCGGGCTTCTTGTCGGGCGGTTTCGATCTCGACGTGATGAAGTCGTCGCCGCAGGCGGCGGGCACGCTCGTCACCGACGGTGGCGCGCTGTTCAGCCGGATGTTCGCCTCGAAGGTGCCGGTGGTCGTGGCCTGCACGGGCCATGCCGTGGCGGCGGGCGCGTTGATGCTGCTCGGTGCCGACGAGCGGGTGGGTACGGCCGGCGCGTTTCGGATCGGCCTGATCGAGACCCAGATCGGGATGGTGCTGCCCCGGTGGGCGGTCGAGCTGGCCGAGGAGCGCCTGTCGCGCCGGCACTTCCAGCTCGCCACGGTGGGCGCGCGCATGTACGACCCGGCCGCGGCGCGCGATGCCGGCTTCCTCGACGAGGTGGTCGACGCCGATCAGGTGGTCGCCCGGGCGCTCGAGATCGCCGGCGCGTGGGCCAAGCTGCCGCGCTCGGCGTACGAGGGCCAGGTGCGAATGAACCGTGGTGCTCGCCTCGCGGCACTGAGCGCGGCGGTGGAAGCCGACCGCGGTCGCTCGTTCGACGCGTCCATCTGAGTCGCCCTCCGGCGGTCCCGTGGGTCGCGTGTACCCAGGATCTCGGCACGGTGGCGATAGAGTCTCGCCGCTTCCGACCGATCGAGAATCCGTCATGTGGGCCCTCGCTCCGCTCATCGTCGTGGTGGGCTTGTTCTTCGTCTTGTTCGTGCTGCCACAGCGGCGTCAGATGAACGCGGTCGCGAGCATGCAGGCGCGCCTCGAGGTGGGCGACGAGATCATCACGACGTCGGGAATCTACGGACGGATCACTGCGATGGACGCCGAAACCGTCGATCTGGAGGTGGCGCCCGGAGCGGTGATCAAGCTCGTGCGCCGCGCCATCGGCCGTCGTGTCGCCGATCTCGTTCCCCCGCCCCAGCCGTCCGACCGCGAGCCCGACCAGGAGAGTGACGCATCATGATGCGCCGGCGTCGGCTCGTGCTCTTCACGGTGCTGCTCGTGCAGCTCGCGCTCGCCCTGATGGCGATCGTCTTTCGCGACAACCTCGTCGACAACCTCGGCGCGCTCACCACCAACGGCCGCGTGTTCGCGTGGGCCTGTGCCGTGATCTTCGTGGTGATGATCGGGCTGCTGTTGGCGGTCGGGGCCGTGTCAGCGGTGTACGTGCTCCTGGCGAGCGCGATCTTGCTGCGGATCATCACCTCCACGTTGAGCGATTCGCACGCGTGGCTCGTGGTGGCGTTGGCGCTGTTCGCGCTGCAGTGGCTCGTGGCCTTCCAGCCGCGAGGTGCGGAAGGCAACCGTCGGGTGCTGTTCACGGCCACGGTCGTGATGGTCGTGTCGTCCTTCGCGGGCACGCTCGTGAGCACAGCCCGGCCGCAGCTCGGTCTCGACCTGCAGGGTGGGATCTCGGTGCGGCTCTTCCCGGTGAA
>JADGOO010000037.1 GCA_017882905.1 Acidimicrobiia bacterium
CCGGCGCGGCAGCTCACTGCGCACCCATCTCGCTCCTCCGTCGCTCCTGAGCTGCTCCGCTCACGCTTGGCTTGCGCCTACTTCGTCCGGCGCGGCAGCTCACTGCGCACCCATCTCGCTCCTCCGTCGCTCCTGAGCTGCTCCGCTCACGCCTGCCTTGCACCTACTTCGTCCGGCGCGCAGCTCACTGCGCCTTCTTTGGCGGGCGCGGCAGCTCACACGGTTCGGCCCGCCGAACCCTTCACCGGCCCTGAGGCAGTGCCGATAGAAGCACGTGAAGCGGCACGCCAGCACCCACAGGACAGCCGCACCGGATCCAGGGACGGACCGATGATCACAGTCACACGACTCAATGGTGGCGCATTCGCGCTCAACCCCGATCTCATCGAGCGGGTGGAGCAGACGCCCGACACGGTGGTCACGCTCGTCGACGGCACGAAGTACGTGGTGCGCGAGTCGGTCGAGGAGATCGTGTACCGAGTGCGCGAAGCGAAGGCGTCAATCATTGCGCTCTCGCATTCGCTCGACCACGCCGAGCCCGGCACCAGCACCCGCGTGCTGCGCGTCGTGCCCGGCCCTGATCGGGAGCACTGAGTCATGGCGAAGGCCAAGGCCAAAGGCGGCGACGGCGACGGCGACGCCGAGCCGAAGAAGAAGAAGAAGCCGATCGTTCCGATCGTGGTGGTCGTGCTCGGCCTGCTCGGCGCCAAGATGTTCCTGTTGAAGTCGCCGGCCCAGACGCCCGCCATGATCGACGCGGCGAAGAAGGTCGCGGCGCAGCAGCTCTACAACACGTGCGCCTCGGCAAACCACAAGCCGACGTTGTCCGACGTGGTGTCGGGCAGCACGCCGATCGCTCCGACGACCACACCCGCCAAGGGCAGTGGCGCCGCGACCGAGCGCGGTCTCCCGATGCAGCTCATCGCGACGCACTCCGAGGCCGCGGTTGCCGCGCCCATCGTCGCCGGCATGAGTCCCGTGCTCGAGCTCGACTCGGTCACCGTGAACCTTCGCGACGGCCATTACCTGAAGGTGGGCCTGGCGCTGCAGCTCGCACCCGACGTCGACCCGACGGTCGCCAAGGACACCGGTCTCGGCGCCAAGGCGCTCGACATGGCCCTCGCGGCGCTCGCCAAGCACTCGATGGCCGAGCTCACGCCGCCGACCGAGCGCGACTCGATCAAGGACGACCTCGGCTTCCAGACCTGCCAGGCCTACGAAGCCAAGGTGCTCACGGTGTACTTCACCGAGTTCGTGATGCAATAGGCACCACCACGAACCGCACGGCGAAGGTCAGCCGAGGTACAGCACGAGGCTGCCGGCGCCGTAGCCCTCGACGGCGACCTCGTAGGCGCGCCGTCCACGCGGCTGGCGCCACAGCTGCTTGAGCTCATCCGTCAGCTGGCCCGGGAGCACATGCACCGTTCCAAGGCGCAGGTGCTTCGTGAACTCGCAGTTGAGGCACGTCGCCATGACGTTCAGCACCTCTCGGAAGCCTTCGAGGCTCGCGTCGAGCACGATGCGCTTCTCGTTGGCTTCCTGCACCGACGCCGCGGCGGCCTCGACCAACGCACCGCCGACCGAGTTGGCCACTGCCGGGTCGGCGTAGCCGATCACCGCGAGCTGGCCGTCGTCGGTCACGTACTCGGCGAACACTCCGGTCGCGTCGCGCTCAGGGTCGGGGGCATGCGTGCGCTTGACACGCGTCGGCGCCGACGCGAGGTCCCCGAGCAACGTCTCGATGGCGTGCTCGTCGGGAGCCGGATAGTTCGTGGCCATGATCTGCTACACGAACGGAGCGAGGCACCGCGTGAAGTCGTCGGCGCCGAACGGCTTCGTGATCATGAAGGCCGCTCCGGCGTCGAACGCCCGGTCCTTGAAATCGGGAGAGCTCTCGGAGGTCACGAAGCCCAGCGGCACCGTGACGCCCTCGGCGCGCAGCGCCTCGAGGAGCTCGATGCCGGTCATCTCCGGCATGTTCCAGTCGGACAGGACTACGTCGGGTGCCGCGGCGCGGATCGCTTCGAGCGCCTCGCGCCCGTTCTCGGCTTCGACGATCTCGCAACCTTCGAAGCCGGCCTGCGCGACATGGCGTTTCACGATCATTCGCATCGCGCGACTGTCGTCAACGATCAAGATCTTCATGCGATCACCGCTGCTTTGCTCGCGCGCTCGTAGATCTCCACGGAGAACACCGATGCGCCACGCTGATAGGTCACGCCGACCGCCGGAGTCGCCCCGGGGATCCCGAGCAACAAGTGCGACCCCTGCACCACGGTCGGCAGCGACAACGCTGTCGTGGCAGGGAGGAGCGGTTTCACATTGCCGGCGATCATGTTCGCGAGCTCGCCGAGTGCGTCGGCGAGCTCGTCGGCGGCCACACGGTCGACCTCGCAGCCGAACATCGCCGCGGCGGCTTCGTTGCCGATGCTCTCGTCGCAACCGATCACGAGCGCTCCCGACCACTCGCCGGTGAACTGCACCGAGGCGCCGATCGCACAACGCGATGGCGTCACGTCGGAGACCGCATCGCGCGGCGCGATCTCACCGAGGTCGAGGCCGAGCATCATGCTCGTTGCTCCTTCGACGATCTCGGCGAGGTCGGGCTCACTCACGGTGACGTGCACGTTTGGCCTCCTGGAAGGAATGGTCGGCTAGGTCGCCGGCTCGAAGATCTCACTGATGCGGATGGCGAACTCGTCGTCGACCACCACGATCTCGCCACGTGCGATCGGAGTGCCGTTCACGAGCACGTCGACCGGTTGGTTGGCGAGACGATCGAGGTCGATCACTGCGCCGGAACCAAGAGCCAGGACGTCGCGCACCGTCATACGGCAGCGCCCGATCTCCGCCGTGACGCCCATCTCGACGTCGGCGAGCACGAGCGGCGATTCTCCGGCCAGCATGATTCGGCCCGGCTGCGAGGTGCGACCACGGCCCGGCGTCGCGCGCGGCGCTGCTTCGGGCGCCTCATCGGCCGCGCCGAGGAACGCCACGAAGCACGCCACCGGCTGTGTGCCGTCGAGGATCGGGAACACGACCAGCTCGGCCGCGCCGGCCAACCAGTCGAGATCGCGTTCGAGCGCGCGCTGCACGTCGAGTCGCTGCGAGGCGACCGAGCCGAGCGTGACGGCCGCGGCTTCGAGACCGGGCCGGCACGCGCTGGAGAACATCTCGTCGGCCGCGGAGGCCTCGAGGGATTCTCCGAACGCCGCGGTTGCGACGACGGCCACGCTGCCCGCCGCGACTCCGTCGCTGGTGAACGACATCACCACGACGCGCAGATGGTCGTCGCGGAGCACGTCGTGGACCGAGGCGCGGGGCATTCCCACCGCGAGGATCGTGTCGGGTCCGAGCGCGTCCTCGAGCGCGGTCACGCAGGCCAGCGGCGCGCCTGGGTCGGCCAAGAGTGCGGGCGACAACGTCATTGGGAAGTTCCTCCAAGCCGACCATTCGTGAATCGGCACAGAACAAGGCTGGTTGAGAGGCAGATCGGGTGCATCAGCGGGGCCGATACCAGATGGCGCGGCCTTCACGCTCCGTGACATAGCCGTCGTGGACGTTCGACAGGGTCTCGGCCGACCCGAGGAAGAGGTAGCCATCGGGAGCGAGCACGCGCTTGATCCTGTCGAGCAAGGTGCGCCGTGTCGGCACGTCGAAGTAGATGAGCACGTTGCGCAGGAATACGACGTCGAAGCGGTCGAGCGTCGGCCAGGGCGCGATGAGGTTCAGCTGCGCGAAGTCGACCATCGCCCGGAGCTCCGGCTTGACCCGCCACGCCAGCCCGTCGCGATCGAAGTGCCGGCTGAGCATGTTCGCGGGGAGGCCCCGGTTCACCTCGAGCTGGGTGTAGCCCGCGGAGCGCGCCTTTTCGAGGACGGTCTCGGTGATGTCGGTCCCCCAGATCTTCGCGTCCCACCTGGCCATGTCGGGTATCTGTTCGCGCATCACCATCGCGATCGAGTACGCCTCCTGGCCGGTCGATGCGGCGGCGCTCCACACGCGCAGTCGGTGGGTCGCAGCCCTCGAGCGCGCGAGCGCGGGCAGTACCGCGTCGGCCAACCCGCCGAACGGGTGCACATCGCGAAAGAACGATGTCTCGTTCGTCGTGAGCGCTTCGACGACCTTCGTGCGCAGCTCCGGGGAGCCTCGACGCAGCTGGTCGACCACGGCACTGATGTCTTCGAGCCCGGCGGCCCGGGCGACCGGCGAAAGGCGCGCCTCGATCAAGTAGTTCTTGTTCTCGCCGAGCACGATCGCGGCTTCGCGCTTGATGAGCTCGCGCACGTAGAGGAGATCGGAGCTGGAAGCGGCCATCAGCTCGTCCTCGCGCGCAGCTCGGCCGGGCGAACGGTTGGGCGAACGGCCGGGCGGCCGATCGCGGTGCGGCGCACGAGCTCGGGCACGACCTCGGCGAGCGGCAACACGCGCTGGGCGAGACCGGCACGCACCACGGTGCCCGGCATCCCCCACACCACGCTGGTCTCTTCGTCCTGGGCGATCACAAGACCACCCGCATCGGCGATCGCCTGTGCGCCACCCGACCCGTCGGTGCCCATGCCCGTGAGCACGAATCCACATACGTGCGAGCCGAACACGGCGACCGCCGAACGGAACAACGGATCGGCGGAAGGTCGACACGAGTGCTCAGGGGGCGCGTCGTTCAGCACGGTCACGACCTTCGTACCGACACGTGCCACTTCGAGATGACGACCGCCGGGCGCGATGTAGACGTTGCCGGCAAGCACCGGCTCACCGGCGACGGCCTCGCGCACGTGCACGTTCGCGGCACGGTCGAGCCGCTCGGCGAGCAGCCGGGTGAACGTCGGCGGCATGTGTTGCACCACGAGGATCGGCACGCCGATCTCGCGAGGGATGGCCGGAACGATGTCTTCGAGCGCTCGGGGACCGCCGGTCGACACAGCCACGACGACGCAGTCGACGCGCTGCGCCTGGCGCGGCGCAGGCGAGGCGCCGCGCGGTCGCACCGCCGGGAGACCCGGTGCGCCGGGCGAGACACGGGCGGCGCGAGCGCCGAGGGCGAGCAGCTTCGGGATGAGCGAGCCGCGCACCTGCGCGCGCGCCCCGGTGAGGCCTCCCGGCCCACTGGGCTTGGCCACGAAGTCGGATGCGCCGAGCGAGAGCGCTTCGAGCGTGGCCGCACCACCCTCCACGGTCAGCGTGGAGAACATGACGATCGGCAGCCGCGGGTGCTCCCGGCGCAGCGCGGCGACCGCCTCGAGCCCGTTCATCACGGGCATCTCGACGTCGAGCGTCACCACATCGGGGCGCAGCTCGTTGGCGAGCTCGACGGCCCGACGGCCGTTCTCGGCGATCCCCACAACGCTCAGGCCGGGCTCGTTGTTGATCACGTCGGCGACCAGACGGCGGATGACGGCCGAGTCGTCGGTGACGAGCACCTTGATGTCTCTCACGGCTGCCTTGGCTCTAGGTGGCCGAGGCGCGCACGAGGGCGACCTTGTCGGCCAGCACTTGCGGGGTGAACGGCTTCATCACGTACTCATCGGCACCGGCAGCGAGCGCGGCGTCGATGCTTTCACTCGACGTCTCACTCGTCACCATGATCAAGGACATCGCCTCGTAACAACGCTCGCCGCGAACGGCCCGCACGAACTCCACGCCGGACATCACGGGCATGTTCCAGTCGACGAAGGCCACATCCGGAAGCGGCGCGGATTCGAGCGCTGTCAGGCCCTCGGCACCGTTGCCCGCTTCTGTGAACTCGTCGAAGCCGCATTCGAGGAGCGCGCGGCGCAAGATCATGCGCATCGCCCTCGAGTCGTCAACGATCAGCGCCCTCACCGATACCTCCGAGTAGCCGCCCACCGGCTCATCGAGCAGCCGATCGAGCGCGTTTCGTGTCTTGGTCCCTCACGGCGGTCCGTACTGCTCAGATCTCGAACTGTCCCACGAGCTCGCGCAGGCTGAGCGACATCGACGCGAGATCGCCGGCCGAAGCGAGGGTCTGACTCGCGCCTTGCGCGGCTTCTTGCGCGGCGGTCGCTACGCCAGTGATGCTGCGCGCGATCTCGGCCGTTCCGCTGGCCGCTTCGCTGATACTGCGGCCGATCTCGTTCGTGGTGACCGATTGCTCTTCCACCGCCGCCGCGATCGCGCTCTGGAGCGCATTGATGCGATCGATGATCGTCATGATCTCGCCGACCGATCCGATCGCCTGGCGAGTGTCGGCCTGGATGGTGGTGATCCGCTGCGAGATGTCCTCGGTGGCCCGCGTGGTGCTCGATGCGAGCTCCTTCACCTCGTTGGCGACCACCGCGAAGCCCTTGCCGGCATCGCCGGCCCGAGCGGCTTCGATCGTCGCGTTGAGCGCAAGCAGGTTCGTCTGCTCGGCGATCGATGTGATCACGCCCACAACGTTGCCGATCTCGGTGCTGCTGTGATCGAGCCGACCGATGTTGTCGTTCACCGTCTGCGCCATCGACGCGGCCTCGAGCGCCACACCGGCAGCGTCGCTCGCGCTCTTCGAGATCTCGTTGATGCTCGCCGAGAACTCCTCCACCGCGGCCGCGACCGTGTTCACGATCGCGCTGACCTGCTCGCTCGCGGCGGAGACCACACCCGACTGCGTCGAGGTTTCTTCGGCGCTTCCGGCCATCTGATTGCTCACGGCCGAGAGCTCGTCGGACGCACCCGCGAGCGTCTGCACCGTGGCGTCGATCGTGCCAAGGGCGTCACGCATCGCGCGCAGCGCAGTGTTGAGCGACGTGGCCATCTCGCCGATCTCGTCGTCCGAGGTGACATCCAGCTCGGTGGAGAGCTTGCGCTTTGCCACATCGCCGAGGAGCCCGACGGTCTTGCGCAACGGCACTGTGATGGACCGGCTGATCCGCCATCCGAGGAGCACCACGATGGCCGTGGCGATCAGGATGGCGACGACGATCTCACGCTTCGTGGTGTCGGCCGTGGCCTGCGAGGTTCGCGCGATCTGAGCGGCCTGATCCTGGAGATGCTTCGAGAGGGAATCGATCCTCGGCGTCACGTCGTTGAAGGCTTGTTGAAATGCATCGAGCGTGGTGTTCCCGGTCGCAGCCGTGTTCGCCGCGGCGACGAGCGCGGCAATCGGCGCTTCGAGGTCACCTGCCTCCCGGCTCAACGCCGGTGACACATTGGCGGCCTTGACCTCGGCGACCTTGGCCACCAGCGTCGCTTGGTCGTCGTGGAGCGCCGCGATCGCCGGATCGTGCTGCGGCGTGCCGGCGTAGCGCTGCGCCATGAGCACATCGGACTGGACGTTGTCGTGCGACGCGTCGACCTCGGCCATCGCCGCCTGGCCGCTGTTGGCCGCTTCCACACCGCGCAGCCCGCTGCTCATCGAGTTCGTTCCGCGGGTGCCGACCACGCCGACCACGAGGCCGACGACGAGCGCGAGCGCGCTCAGTGCCGCGAGCTTGCGAGCAACGGTCCAGCGCAGCTTGGTGAAGTTCATGTGATGCTCCGTCCACGGGCGGTCTCGACCGCCACTGAGATTCGGAGCCCTCATCGGAATCGCCGGTCTGCACCTGAGGGCTGCCGGTCGCCGTTGTTGGACGAGGCCATACTCGTTCAACGTCCTCAGCAATGGCGTTCGGCCGACGATGAATCCGCCATCGAGTGCCGGTGGGGCACCGTCACGAAGCGCGCGGCGCGTGAGCTGAGGAGACCGATGGACGAGGAGACCGACGAGCTGCTCGCCGAGTTCCTGGTCGAGAGCTTCGAGAACCTGGATGAGATCGACCAGGACCTCGTGAGCCTCGAACAGACGCCCGATGCGACCGACATCCTCCAGCGGATCTTCCGCGCGTTCCACACGATCAAGGGCACCTGCGGGTTCCTCGGATACGAGACGCTCGGCGCCGTCACCCACGCGGCGGAGACGCTGCTCGCGCGACTGCGCGACGGTGCGATGGCGTACGACGCCGAGGTCGCCAGCGCGCTCCTGCGGTCGACCGATGCCGTTCGTGAGCTGCTCACCGTGATCGAGCGCACGAAGGAAGAGGGTTCCGACGAGCACCTCGACCTGATCGCCGAGCTCCACCATCTGGCCGAGCGCACCGCCGCGCACGACGCGGCTCCTTCGACCGACGTCCAGCTCCAGGCCGACGACGACGCCGAGCCGGGCCCCCGCCTCGGTGAGCTCCTCGTGGAGCGGGGCGTGACCACCGAGGCCGACGTCGCGATCGCGTTGGTCCGCCAGGCCGACCTCGGCGATCCTCGCCCGATCGGCGAAGTGCTCATCGACGCCGGCGCCGTCGACCCTGAAGACGTGCGCTCCGCGCTGTCGAGCCAGCAGCACACGCGCGCCGCCGACGCCACGCTACGCGTCGACGTGAGCCTGCTCGATTCGCTCGTCACGCTCGTGGGCGAGCTCGTGTTGACCCGCAACCAGATCCGCCGACTCACCGGCAACGACGGCGTCGACAGCACACTGGTGATCGCGGCCCAGCGGCTCAATGGCGTGACCGCCGAGCTCCAGTCGCACGTGATGAAGACGCGCATGCAACCGATCGGCGCCGTGTGGTCGAAGCTGCCGCGCATCGTGCGCGATCTCGCCGTGCAGTGCGAGAAGGCGATCCGAGTCGACATGCACGGTCAGGGAACGGAGCTCGACAAGGCGATCGTCGAAGCCATCCGCGACCCGCTCACGCACATGGTCCGCAACGCGGTCGACCATGGCATCGAATCACCGGCAGAACGGGTCGCCGCCGGCAAGCCCGAGGAGGGCGTGCTCACGTTGCGTGCGTTCCACGAGAGCGGCAACGTGCACATCGAGATCGCCGACGACGGTCGCGGCATCGACGTGACCAAGGTCAAGGCGAAGGCGGTGCGCCAACAGCTCATCACCGAAGACCAGGCCGCGCGGATGACGGACCGCGAAGCTGTGGATCTGGTCTTTCGGGCCGGCTTCT
Source organism: Acidimicrobiia bacterium (assembly GCA_017882905.1). Lineage (GTDB taxonomy): Bacteria > Actinomycetota > Acidimicrobiia > IMCC26256 > PALSA-610 > Chersky-683. The sequence goes on from JADGOO010000037.1 coordinate 8,928, forward strand.
CGACCGCGGAAGCCGTGAGCAACCTGAGCGGACGCGGCGTGGGCATGGATGTGGTGCGCACCAACATCTCGCGCATCGGCGGCACCGTCGAATGCGACAACCACCCGGGTGCCGGGACCACGTTCAAGGTCAAGATCCCACTGACGCTCGCGATCGTGCCCGCGTTGATCACGCGTGGCGGCGGCGAACGATTCGCCGTGCCGCACGCCAACCTCGTGGAGCTCGTCGGCCTCGGCACCGAGTCGAGCCGCGCCATCGAGTCGGTGCAGGGCGCACCCGTCTACCGACTGCGCGACCGGATGCTGCCGATCGTGCACCTCAACGCGGAGCTGAACCTCACGCCGCCCGCGTCGGACACGCGCCGGAGCGCCGGCACGATCGTTGTCCTGCGGGCCGACGGTCATGAGTTCGGTCTCGTGGTCGACGAAGTGATCGACACCGAGGAGATCGTGGTCAAGCCCTTGCCGGCGCACGTCGACGCCGTTCCCGTCTTCAGTGGGTGCACGGTGATGGGCGACGGTGACGTTGCGCTCATCCTCGACGTTCGCGGCATCGCCGAGGTCGCCGGCGTGCTCGATCCGGACGGCGCGGTCAACGCGAACGCGGAGACCACCACGACCGAATCCAACTCAACCGCCGACCCCGTGCTCATCGTGCGCGTCGACGCGACCACGCGGGCTGCCCTCGCGCTCGACAACATCGAACGGCTCGAAGTGTTCGATCCGACGCGCGTGGAGCTCGCGGCCGGCCATCCGGTCGTGCAGTACCGAGGCGCGCTGCTCCCGTTGCTCGATCTCTCCGCCACAGTCGGAGCCGCAACACAACGCGATTCGAGCGACGAGCTCGTGGTCGTGGTGTACGCCGACGGCCACCGCTCGGTGGGCCTGGTGATCGAGCGCGTCGTCGACATCGTGGAAGAGCACACGACGAACTACGAGGTGCCGTACCGCTTCGGCGTCGTTGGTTCGACGATCGTTCGAGGCGACGTCACCGACCTGATCGACGTCGCCGCACTCGTCGACGCGATGCCGGCATCGTTCGCAGCACTGGTGAACGGCGCGATCCAGCTGGAGGCAAGCGATGCAGTCTGAACGAACGCTGTGCACACTCCTGGTCGACGACCAGCTCTACGGCGTGGACGTGCTCCGCGTGCAGGAGATCATTGGCGAACAACGGCTCACACCAGTGCCGCTGGCCAGCTCACGGGTGGTCGGCCTGTTGAACCTGCGCGGCGACATCGTGCCGGCGATCAGCTTGCGCGGCACGCTCGGACTCGCGCCCGCCAAGCCCGGCACGAAGTGCGCGCACGTAGTCTTGCGCACCCGCGACGGCCTGGCCAGCGTGATCGTCGACGCGATCGGTGATGTGCTCGAAGCCGACGAAGCGCGGTTCGAGGAGCCGCCCGACACGTTGTCCGGCAGCTCGCGCGAGCTCGTCAGCGGAGTGCTCAAGCTCGATGACCGCCTCTTGCTCGAGCTCGACGTCGATCGCGTGCTCGCGGTCGATCGTCGCGCGGCCTGAGAAACGGAATTCGACATGGAGAACGTCTTTCATCCCGCGGAACGGTTCATGGCCCGCTTCAACCTGGGCGTGAAGTTCATGGTGTTGGGCGCGATCCTCCTCGCACCACTGGCCTACGTCACGTGGCAGTACCGCAACGCCCGTGAGTACAACGTTCGCATTGCGATCGACGAGCATCACGGCAACACCTACATGGCGCCCGCGATCGGGCTCTTCAGTGCCGAGGTCGACGCGCGCAGCGCCGCGGTGCGCGGCGCCGATCGCTCCGCGATCGATCAGGCGATCCACCAACAGGTAGCCGCGATCGACTCGATCGTGGCGCGCTACGCCAAGCAGTACACGAACGAGAAGTCGTGGGCCGCGGCGAAGCAGGCCTTGAGCGCCGCCCAGGCGGCCACCGGCGACCCGGCCGCGGTGTTCGCGCAATGGAACGCGGCCACGCTGGCGCTCTACACCGACATCCAGACGGTGTCGGGCGGTTCGACGCTGGTGCTCGATCCGCAGCTCGACACGTACAACATGATGGACGCGAACACGAACCGCGCCCTGCTCGTGATGGACACCGGCGGCCAAGCGGCCGACTTCGCCACGATGGTGAGCCGCGGCCAGACTGCACGCTCCCAGGACGAGGTCATCCAGCTCGCCTCGCTGCAGAGCAACACCACCACGCCGCTCGGTGTGATCGACGGCGAGTACGACGCGGCCTACGGCGCCACCAAGTGGAACGGCCTGAAGGCGGCCGTCGATCCCAGCCGTCGCCGGCTCGACGCCTCGACCGGCGCGCTGGTGACCGCAGCCGGCGGCTTCCTCAAGCACGCCAAGACAGCCGACTTCGCCACGCTCGGCGCGGCGGTGCGCGCCGACGCATCGGCGCTCGCGGTCCACGGCATCCCGGCGCTCGATCGCCTCCTCGACCAGCGCATCACCGGCTTCCGCGGGCCCGAACACCGCGTGTACCTGGTGTTCAGCCTGTTCGTCGCGCTCGCCCTGTACCTGTTCGTTGCCATGATCCGCTCGGTGCGCAACGGGATGCGCCGAGTGCTCGGCGCGCTCGAGGCTGCGGCCGACGGTGACTTCACCGCCAAGGCCGACGTCGACACGAACGACGAGATCGGCGCGACGGCCCGGGCGATCGATCACATGCAGGAACGCGTGTGCGTGGCGATTGCCGACGTCGCCGAACGCGCCGAGGTCCTCGCGATCGCGGCGGGATCCGTGGCCGACGCGTCGGGCCGGATCGCCACCGCGGCGCAAGGCACAGCCGAAGAAGCGGCGCGCTCGGCCGAGCACGCCACCGCCGTCGGAGGCGATGTCGAGAGCGCCGAGGGTGGCACCAACCAGCTCGGTGCAGCCATCTCCGAGATCGCGCAGAGCGCGACCGCGGCAACCATCGTCGCCGGTGAGGCGGTCGAGACCACCCGATCGGCCGAGGCGACGATCTCGTCGCTCGCCCGGTCGTCGGCGGAGATCGACGACGTGATCGCGCTGATCACCACGATCGCCGACCAGACGAACCTGCTCGCCCTGAACGCCACGATCGAGGCGGCCCGCGCCGGCGAGGCCGGTCGCGGCTTCGCGGTGGTGGCCAACGAGGTCAAGGAGCTCGCGGCGCAGACTCAGCACGCGACCGACGGGGTCCGCCAGCGCGTCGCCGAGATCCAGTCCGACTCACAGGGCGCCGCCCGGTCGATCGCGCTCATCACCGACGTGGTCGACAAGGTGAGCAGCTACCAGACCACCATCTCGTCGGCCGTGGAGGAACAGACCGCCACGACCCACGAGATCGCGTCGACGTTCGAGCGGATCGTGCAGCGGAGCCGTGACATCGGCGAGGCCATCGACACGGTGGCGAGGCTCGCTCAGGCCACCGATGACGACTCCGCCGCGCTGACCGCCGACGCCGGGCGGCTGTCCGACGAGGCAGCCGGTCTGCGCGAGCTGATCTCGCGCTTTCGCGTCGCAGTCTGAGTCGACCCGAGCACCCCCGAAAGCGCTGCTCCTGCCCTCAGGTCGGCGTGGGGGCCGCCGATCGGGTGAGCGTGGCAACCGCGACCAGCCGGAAAGGCGCAAAGCCGGGTGCGATGGCATTCGACTTCCGCCGGCCGAACAAGTTCAGCCGTGATCACGTCCGGGCCTTCCAGATCGTGCACGAGACCTTCGCCCGCCAGCTCTCGACAGTGCTGGCGACCACGCTCCGCGCGGTCGCGCACGTGACGCTGACCTCCGTCGAGCAGCTCACCTACGACGAGTACGTGCGGTCGCTGCCGAACCCGTCGTACATGGTGATCCTGTCGCTGAACCCGCTTCCCGGCGCGGCCGTGCTGCAGCTTCCGCTTCCGATCGCGTTTGCGGCGATCGACCGGCTGCTCGGCGGTAGCGGCGACGCGCTGAGCCCGAAGCGTCCGCTCACCGAGATCGAGAGCAACCTGATGCGCGGCCTCGTCGGCCGGGCGCTGCGCGAGCTCGAGTACGCCTACGAGACGCTCGTGCGCGTCGAAGTCGAAGTCGTCCAACAAGAGTTCAACCCGCAGTTCGCGCAGATCGCCGCGCCGAGCGACATGGCCTTGGCCGTGAACTTCGAGACGCGCATCGGCGAGAAGCGCGGAACGTCGAGCATCTGCATCCCGCACACAACGATGCAGCCGGTGCTCGAGAGCCTCGCAAGTCAACAGCTCTTCGCCGACCGCTCGAGTCGCGACCCCTACGAGTGGGCGCGCGCGCTCGAAGAGGCGATCGGCGGCGTGTGCGTGGAGCTCGCGGTGCGGTTCGAATCGGTTGCGCTCGCGTCGCAGGAGATCATCGACCTGCAAGTGGGCGACATCGTTCCCCTCGAACACCCCGTCGACCAGCCGCTGACGGTCTCGGTCGGCGACGTGCCCTGCTACGAGGTCGTCACCGGTCGGCGCGGCAAGCGCCTCGCCGGACTCGTCGTCGGCAACCACACCACCAGATTGCGCTGAGGCGAAGCCGTGTCACGAGCAGTAGGAGCCAGATGAGCATCATCGGCGAGCTGTCGAGCAACAACCAGGTCGCGATGGCCGTGGCCGCGGCGCTCGAACAGGCGATGGGCAGCGATGTCATCCTCGCTGTCGGCCTGCCGAAGAACGTGCCGCCGACCGTCGATCACCTCCCCGCGGGTGACGTGCGGGTCGTCACCGGCGAGATCGTCTCGGGTGCCGACGGTGGCGTGCACCTCGCGCTTTCGAGCGACCTGGCCCGTCTCCTCGAGCGGCGCGCCGACGACGAAGAGCTCACCACCGCACTCGGAGGCGTGTTCGACATCACCGCCACGGCGATGGCGCGCGTCGACGGCATCGACCTCGCGTTCGACGAGCCGATCGAGACGCCGGCCGACGAGCTCACCGCGCCGGCCGAGGCCGACCACCAGTTCCTCGTGTACCCCTTGCTCGACGGGACCGAGCGCATCGCCACACTGGTCATCGAGATCGGCGCGCCCATGAGCGCAGCCGACCCGATGGTCCCCGAGACGCCCCTGGTGCGTGGCGTGTCGGCAGTCGCCGCCGCGCCCGTTCCGCACCGCCCCCAGGTGCAGCCCGAGCACGTGAGCACCCACGAGTTCCCGCCGCTGCACGACACCGCCATCTCGCTCGTCGACCCGCGGCCGCTCTCGCTGCTGCACGACGTGGAGATGGGTGTGACCGCCGAGCTCGGACGCCGCCGCATGACGGTGCGCGACCTGCTCGGCCTGGCACCCGGCGCCGTGATCGAGCTCGACCGCGCGGCCGGCAGCCCCGTCGACGTGCTCGTGAACGGCACGCTGATCGCCCGCGGCGAAGTTGTCGTGATCGACGAAGAGTTCGGGATTCGCGTCTCGGAGATCGTCGCCGGCGGAGAAGTGACGGTCTGAGCTCATGATCGACGGCGCACTCATGGTGCGGTTCGTGGTGTCACTCGCGATCGTGATCGGGCTGATGGTCTTGCTCGCGGCGGCGCTGCGAAAGCGCGGCATCGTCGTGGGTGCGCCCGGCGGTGGCCGGCGGCTCTCGAACGGCGTGCAAGTGGAGCTGCTCGCCCGGCGTGCGCTCGGACGCAGCGCGCAGATCGCGGTGGTCCGCACTGCCGGGCACACGCTCGTGCTCGGCGTGACCGATCACCAGATCACGATGCTCACCGAGATCGAAGGTCAACAAGTCGACCTCGACGCGATGCAGGCAATGACGGCAGGGGGCCAAGGGACGGCCTTCTCGGACGCGGCGCTCGGCCGCTCTGGTCCGGCATGGAAGACGATGCTCGACGGCATGCGGGAACGCACCGTTCGTCGCTGAGCATCACCCGGCGCGCCTGGAGGCCCGCCATGCCTGACCACCACACCGCTTCGACTCCTCGCCACGCGCGCCGCTTCGCCCGTTCGCTCCTGCTGCTCGGACTGATGAGCGCCATCGCGGGCTTCGTCATCACGATGCTCGCCTCGACACCCGCCGGTGCGTTCGTGACGGCGCCGCTCGCGCCCGCCACACCGAACGCGCCCGTCGTCGCGCTCCCCCAGCTGCCCACGTCACCCACCACCAGCGACCCGGGCAAGGCAACGATCTCGTTCAACGTCCCGAACCTCGACGGCACCACCGACAAGGGCGCGGCGGCCAAGAAGGCGCCGGGCCAGAGCGTGCTCATCATCTTGTTGCTGACCGTGATCGCGGTCGCTCCGGCGCTGCTGATGATGGTCACGAGCTTCACGCGCATCGTGATCGTGTTGTCGCTCACGCGCAACGCGCTCGGCCTGCAGTCGATCCCACCGAACCAGGTCGTGGTCGGTCTCGCACTGTTCCTCTCGCTCTTCGTGATGGCGCCCACGCTCACCAAGGTGAACGACGTGGGCTTGCAGCCGTTGCTCAAGGGCGACAAGACCTTTCAGCAGGCGTGGGACGCCGCGCAGAAGCCGCTGAAGGAGTTCATGCTCAAAGAGACGCGTCGCGGCGAGCTCAACCTGTTCATCAAGGCGAGCCACGCGCACATCCCCAAGCGTCCTGAAGACGTGAGCATTGCCACGCTCGTGCCGGCGTTCGTGCTGTCGGAGATCAAGACGGCGTTCATCATCGGCTTCGTGGTGTTCGTGCCGTTCTTGATCATCGACCTCGTGGTCAGCTCGACGCTGATGTCGATGGGCATGTTCATGCTCCCACCTGTTCTGGTTTCGCTGCCGTTCAAGCTCCTGCTGTTCGTGATGGTCGACGGGTGGGGGCTCGTCGTCCGCTCCCTTGTCACTTCGTTCCATTAGCGCCTACCGGTCCACGCCATCTGCCCTGCCGTCGACGCCATCCCCGCACTTCGAGAGGTTCTCGTGACCGACAGTTCTGTCACCCAGATCGCCATCCAGTCGATCCTGCTCGCCACGAAGCTGGCCGGCCCGATCCTCATCGTGTCGCTGCTCATCGGGCTCGGCGTGGGACTGCTGCAATCGGCGACGCAGATCCAGGAGCAGACGCTCACGTTCGTGCCGAAGCTCGTGGGCATCGCGCTCGTGATCGTGTTGGCCGGCAACTGGATGCTCGCCCAGATCACCGGGTTCACCCACAACTTGTTCGACATGGTGCCGCACCTCATCGGCTGACGGGACCGCTCCCATCATCTGGTCCTCTTCCGCGCCCGACGCCGTCACTGTTCAGGACACACACCCATGCAGATCTCCGTCGATGCCGCTGTCGTCACAGCGTTCGCACTGGTGTTGGTCCGCGCCACGGTGTTCGTGTTCATCGCACCACCGTTCAACACGAATGCCATCCCGGTGTCGGTGAAGGCCGGCCTGGCGGCCGCGCTCTCGCTCGCGATCGCGCCGACGGTGCCGGCCACGACGCTCTCGCTCGACACCGGACCGTTCGTGGGCGCACTCGTCACGCAGGCGCTGGTTGGCCTCGCCATGGCGCTCACCATGCTGATGTTGCTCGCCGCCGTGCAGAGTGCCGGATCCATCATCGACGTGTTCGCGGGCTATTCGCTCGCCGCGCTGTACGACCCGCTGTCGGGCAACCAGACATCGATCTTCGGGCGCTTCTACCAGCTGCTCGCAACCACACTGCTGTTCGCGTCGAACGGCCACTTGCTCATCGCGCGTGGCTTCATGGAATCGTTCCGTGCCGTGCCGGCCTCGGCGTACGACCCAGCGTCTGTTGCCCACATGCTCACGCTGAACTTCGGACGGCTCTTCGTTGCCGCGCTCGAGATCGCCGGACCGGTGGTGGCATGCCTGTTCCTCGCCGAGCTCTCGATGGGCCTCCTCGCTCGCGCGGCGCCGGCGCTCAACGTGTTCGCGCTCGCGTTCCCCGTGCGCGTGGGCGTGACGCTGCTCGTCGTGGCGCTCGCGCTCCCATTGCTCACTCCTGCGGTGACGAACCTCGTCAACGAGGGCGTGCGGGTGATGGTCGGGGGCTGATCCGGCGTGGCGGGCGGCGCAGACAAGTCACAGAAGACCGAGAAGCCCACCGCGCGCCGCAAGAAGGAACAGCGCGAGAAGGGCCAGATCGCCAAGTCGCCCGAGCTCGTCACGTGGACGAGCGTGCTGCTCTCCACGGTGCTCTTGCAGACCACGGTGTCGCGCGGTGCCTCGACGTTCCGCCCGATGCTCGACCAGATGGGCCAGCTGATCGCCAAGCCGAGCGAGCCGCGAGCCGGCGCGTTCTTCGGGCATGCCATCGCACAAGGCGCGCTCGTCGCCGCGCCGCTCGTGCTCGGCCTGATGCTCCTCAGCATCGTGGTGAACCTCGGTCAGGTGGGACTGAAACCTTCGAGCAAGCGGCTCAAGCCCCAGTTCAGCCGGCTCAACGTGCTCAAGGGCTTGAAGCGCATGGGAAGCCCGAACGCGTGGTGGGAGCTGGCCAAGGCACTGATCAAGGTGACCGTGCTCGCGGCGATCGTCTACCCCACGGTCGCGTCGATGGCGAAAACGGTCGCCACCCAAGGAGGCTCCCTCTTCTGGATCGCCGGCGAGGTCGCCCAGACCGCCATCACCGTCATGCGCAACATCGCCGCCATCGGCCTCGTGATCGCCGGCATCGACTACATCGTGCAGCGCCGCCGCGTGAACAAAGACATGATGATGACGAAGCAAGAAGTGCTCGATGAGCACAAGCAGCACGAAGGCGACCCGCGCGTCCGTCAGGCGATCCGCTCTCGCCAACAGGCGGTCAGCCGCAACCGGATGATCGGCATGGTGTCACGGGCCGACGTCGTCGTGGTCAACCCGACCCACTACGCCGTGGCGTTGCGCTACGAGTCGGCACGAGGCGCGCCCGAGGTGCTCGCCAAAGGCGCCGACCACCTCGCGGCGCGCATCCGCCTCGAAGCCACGCGCAACAACGTGCCGATCGTTCACGAACCCGCGCTCACTCGTGCGCTGTACAAGGCCGTGCCGGTGGGTGCGCGCATCCCGATGGAGCTGTACGAAGCCGTCGCGCATCTGCTCGCGTTCGTGTTCGCGCTCCGCGCCCGGGGTCGCGCCGACGGGTACCACGAGTTCGGTCGGCCGCTCGTGCAAGACCCGCCGGCGCCGAAGCCCGTCAGCGTTGCATGAGGGTGCGCAGTCGTGCGAGGCGTTCGTCCCACTCCGCACCGACCACACCCATCCACTCGGCCGCGTCGCGCAGTGGTTCGGGCGTGAACCGGTAGACCACGCGGCGACCGTCGCGCTCGCCGGTGACGAGACCAGCGGCTTCGAGCACGCCGAGGTGCTTCACGATCGCTTGGCGGCTCACTGGCGCGCGCACGGCGAGCTCGCTCGCCGTGGCCGGGTGATGCGCCAGCTGGTCGACGACGGCGCGGCGGGTACCGTCGGCGAGCGCGGTGAACACCGCGTCGAGGCGCGGGTCGGGTCTAGGTGCGCGCGAGGGCACGGAACCGCGACCGATCAGCCGGCGCCGACGGCAGCCAGTCGAGCGCGAGCGTGGTCTCGGTGACGCGCAGCACCGTCTCGTCGCCGTCGGGTTCGAGGCGGAGCTCCACGGCCGACGGGGCACGATCACCGTGCACCGGCGCCCAGGTGAACGAGAGGCGTGTGGCGGGCTCGACCACGTGGACCACGCCGATGCGCTCGTCGCCGTTGGCGTCGACCACGCGCAAACGGCCTCCCGGGCGGGCGTCGAACTCCACCTCGGCGTCGAACCAGGCGCTGAGGCCGGCCGGATCGGTGAGCAGCGGCCAGAGCTCGTCGGCGGCCGCCGCGAAGCGCTCGGTTCGTTCGATCGTCGTCATCCGGCCTCCCAAAGATGTGCAACCCAAGTATTGCACATGCGTCCCCGACGCGCGGATAATCTGCAACCATGCAGTTGCACATGGAGACCCAAGACGCGCCCGCGGCCTCGCCCCTCGCGCCGAACACGCTCGAGACCGAAGTCGTCAAGATGCTGCTCGACCAGCGGCGGGTGATGCTCACCGGCGAGGTCACCGACGCGCTCGCGCACATGGTGTGCGCGCAGCTGCTCGTGGCCGCGCAACGCGCCGACGCCGACCACCCGGTCGTGTTGATCATCAACTCGCCGGGCGGCAGCGTCGACGCCGGATTCGCGATCTACGACACGATGCAGACGCTGGGCGTACCGGTGGCGACGGTGTGCGTGGGCATCGCCGCGTCGATGGGCCAGTTCCTGTTGTGCGGCGGCACGCCCGGCTTGCGCTACGCACACCGCCACGCGCAGATCCTGATGCATCAACCGCACGGCGCCGTGCAGGGCTTCGCCACTGACATCCGCATCCACGCTGACCACTTCGGTCGCCGCCGCCGGTTGATGGCCGAGCTCACGGCCAAGCACACCGGCCAGTCGGTCGACCAGGTGGAAGCCGACGCCGACCGCGACCACTGGTTCGACGCCGACGAAGCCCTCGCGTACGGCATGGTCGACCATCTCGTCGACGGCCCCCTCGACCTCTAAGACCCGAACCGACTGGCAGCGCGCGCGCTCCGCGCTCGGATGCCACCCACCGTCCCCAGTATTCACCACGCTGCGTGGCGAGTAGGGCACTCAACTCCGGGGCGCATAGGCCGATCAGACCATGCGCTCTTCGGACGGGGCGCGCTCGCACGCCACGGATTGGCCGGCACCTCGTCTGAGGCTTCGGTGGACTCGAGTCGCATCGGACAGATCGCCATCCCTGGGGCGATCGTCGGCATCGTGGTGATGATGGTCGTGCCGTTGCCGGCCGCCATCCTCGACCTGCTGCTCGTCGCGAACATCGCGCTGGCCACACTCGCGTTGCTGAGCAGCATGTTCACGACACGCGTTCTCGACTTTTCGATCTTCCCTTCGTTCCTCCTGATCGCAACGCTGTTCCGGCTCGCGCTGAACGTCAGTGTCACGCGGCTCGTGCTGCTGAACGGCTACGCGGGCAACGTCATCGAGAGCTTCGGCCACTTCGTGGTCGGAGGCTCGGTGGTCGTCGGCCTCGTGATCTTCCTCATCCTCATCGTGATCCAGTTCATCGTGATCACGAACGGTGCCGGGCGTGTCGCCGAGGTCGCGGCCCGCTTCACTCTCGACGCGATGCCCGGCAAGCAGATGGCCATCGATGCCGACCTCAACGCCGGTGTCATCGACGAGTTCGAAGCCAAGCGACGCCGCAAGGAGATCGCCGACGAAGCCGACTTCTACGGAGCGATGGACGGCGCGTCCAAGTTCGTGAAGGGCGACGCGATCGCGGCGATCGTGATCGTGCTCATCAACCTCGTCGGCGGCTTCGTCGTCGGCATCGTGCAGAAGCACATGAGCTTCGGCGATGCGATCCAGCACTACTCGCTGCTCACCGTGGGTGACGGTCTCGTCGCGCAGATCCCGGCGTTGCTCATCTCGCTGTCGAGTGGTCTGATCGTGACCCGTGCCGCGACCGACAGCGACCTCGGCACCGACCTGCTGGCCCAGTTCACGAGCCACAAGCGCACCCTGCAGCTCGCGGGCGGCGCAATCGGTTCGTTGGCGATCGTGCCCGGACTGCCGAAGCCGCCGTTCATCGTGATCGGCGGTCTGCTGCTGGTGCTCGCGTCACGGCTGCCGTCCGAAGCCGAGCGCGTCGCCCGCGAAGCCGAAGAAGCGCAGCGCAGCGTCGCTGATGCCGAAGCAGCCGCGAACCGACCCGACTCGCCCGAGCAGATCGCGCACGACATGCGCGTCGAGCCGCTCGAGCTCGAGATCGCTTACGACCTCATCGACCTCGTCGACGCCACGCACGGCGGCGACCTGCTCGACCGCGTGCGCGCGCTACGGCGCAAGCTGGCGCTCGAGCTCGGAGTGGTGATCCCGCTCGTGCGCACCCGCGACAACCTCGACCTGCCGGCCCACACCTACGCGATCCGCGTGCACGGCGTGGAGATCGGCCGCGGTGAGGCGCCTCCCGGACACGTGCTCGTGCTCGGCGACGGCGACGGCGGCGCGCGCCTTCCTGGGATGCAGACGCACGAGCCGGTGTTCGGCCTACCGGCCACGTGGGTGCCGCTCGAGTTCCGCCACCAAGCCGAAGTGCTCGGGGCGACGGTCGTGGACCGGGCGTCGGTCATCACCACGCACCTCGCCGAGGTCGTGCGCCGCTACGCTTCGCGGCTCTTGTCGCGCCAAGACGTGAAGACACTCGTCGACATCGTGAAGCAGACCGACCCGGTCGTCATCGACGAGATCAACGGCGCGGGCATCACCCACGGGGAGATTCAGCGGGTGCTCCAACAGCTCCTCGACGAGAGTGTCGGCATCCGCGACCTCGTACCGATCTTCGAAGTGATCTCGGAACGCGCTCGCGTCACCAAAGACCCCGAAGCACTCGCCGAAGCGGTGCGCACTGCACTTGGTCCGGCGATCTCCGCGGCCCACGCACGCGACGGCAAGCTCCCGGTGATCACGCTCGAGCCCGTGATCGAACACGCCCTCGCCGACGCATTGCGCCACGGCGACCATGGTTCCTACCTCGCGCTCGACCCCGGGTTCGCCGAGCAGCTCGCGCGGTCGATCGCCGAACAGGCCGAGACTGCCGAGATGCGCGGCATCGAGCCGGTGTTCGTGTGCGCGCAGCAGCTGCGAGCTTCGATCCGGCGCCTGCTGCGCGGTGTCGCGCCCCGCCTTCCCGTCCTCGCCTACACGGAGCTCGGTAACCAGCTCGAGCTCGAGACCCTTGCGGTGGTGAACATTGTCCAGCCAGCGACGCTTTGAGGGCCCCGTTCTCGAGGATCTCCTCGAGCGCGTGCGCCACGAGACGGGCGAAGGTGCGCGCATCGTCGCGGCCAACCGCGTCCGCCGCGGCGGCCTCGGTGGCTTCTTCGCGCGCGAGCACTTCGAAGTGGTGGTCGACGAGACGGAGGTCGAAGCGCCGGAGGAGTCGCGGTCGCGCCGCGCTCGCCGCACGGCGACCAAGACGCGCAGCGCCAAGGGTCGCAGCGCGACGAACAACGACAACGACATCGACAGCGACGTCCTCATCGCCGAGCGCGTCGACGAGCCGGTACGATCGCTCGGTTCGAAGGCCGCGGCATCGGTGCTCGATCTGGTGGATGCGACGAATGACGAGGAGCGCCACCACAACCTCGTGGATCTGACCCGGTCGGAGCGCGTTCCGGTTCGCCGTCGTGTCGACCTCGACGACGAGCCTGTCGGCTTCGACGACCTGCGCGATGTCGATCTCCACGACGATCTCCACGACGATGTCGACGACTACGAGGTTGCCGTCATCGACGATGACGACGATGCGCCCACGCTCGTCACCGACCGTCCCGACCGCTTCCACGAGATCCTCGAGCGCTTGGCCGGCGCCGTCGAGAGCGACGCCGAGCTCGACGAGCTGCAGCGGGTCGACTCGCGTGAGCTGATCGAGAGCATCGGGCGGCGTGGCCGCACACCCGAGGCGCCCGAGGTTCCGATCGTGCCTCGCGTCCCGAGCGACGAGTCGCGCGCCACGAGCACGCCGGGCTTCGTGCCGCTGCGCGTCACGCGTGCCGCTCGCGCGATCGAGGTGATCGAGCGCCCCGAGAACGTGCTGTTCCGCCTGGGTGTTCCTGCCCGTTTCGTGCCGCGCGGCATGTCGGGCACGCAGCTGCGCGGCGCGCTCATCGACTCGCTGTCGAAGCTGCCGTCGCCCGCGCTGCTCCCCGAGACGAACGGCATCGTGATCGCGGTGGTCGGTGTGGGTGCCCGCCCCGTCATGCTCGCCCGTGCGCTCGCGGCCGAGCACTTCCTCGACCCCGACAACGTGGTGCTCGCCACCGAGACCGAGCTCGGTGACGGGGTGCCGTCGTGGCTGCAGATCAACGACGCACCCACTGCGCAGGAGCGGCGGCGCAGTTGGCGGCGACGCGACCACACCACGTTCGTGGCCGTGTCGGTTCCGGCCGCCAGTGCCGACAGCTGGGCCCGTGGCGTGCTCGACGGTCTCGAACCCACGCAGGTGTGGGGCATCGCGCACGCGGCCTGGAAGCCCGAAGACATCGACGGTTGGGGAGCGCGGCTCGGCGGCTTCGATGTGCTCGCGCTCGAGAACCTGGCCGACACCGTGAGCCCGGCGGCCGCGCTCACGCTCGACCTGCCCATCGGCCGACTCGACGGCGCGCCGGCAACTCCCCTGCGGTGGGCCGACCTGTTGCTCGACCGGATGACCCAGCAATGAGCACGGGTGAACGGCCGCCGCACGTCGACCCGCAACTCCTCTTCGGCATCAGCTTGCTCGCGGGTCTTGCGCTCTCGGCGCAGGCCCTCAACGGCGCCATGCACGGCGACGTCGACATCACGGTCGCCGGTCTGCGTCTGCTGGTCGCGATCGCATTCTCGTGGGCCGCGATCTACGGGATCACCGCCATGTTCGCCAGCTTCTCCGCGCACGTCGACCAGGCTGCGCGCGACACGGCCGAACGACCCGACACGCCGCGACGACGGGCGACCGATCTTGCGGGCGGTGTGGCCCCGACCGCGATCGACGTGCCGAGCACAGCGACCAATGCACCCAATCCGATCGACGCGGCGTTGCCCACGCCACCGGCGCTCGCGACCGGCTTGGCAGCACTCGGCGCCGCCAACAACGAGGCGTCGGCCGCCTGAGCTCGCTCAGCCGACGAGGATCGCGAGCTTGCCCGCGCCGTACTCGTCGACGGTCACGTCGTAGTCACGCCGTGCCGCAGGCTCACGCACGAACGCGTTCGTGGCGTCGGGCAGCTCGCTCGTGGTCGTCTGCACCTCGTGCCAACGCAACGGAGCGAAGTCCTCGTGGTTGAACAACCGCGCGGCGACCTTGACGATCTCGCTGAGGTTCTCGAGGTTCTGCGCGTCGACCTGGCCCGACTTCACGGCTTGTTCCACTGCGGTCGGCGCGACCATCGTCAGGGCGGCGCCGAGCGCGTTCGACAGGCGCAGGTCGGTGATGCACATCGCCCCGACACCGCCGTCGTCGTCGCGGTAGTCGGCCATCACCGCGGCCGTCTCGGGCTCGAGCACGAGCGGGTCGCCGGCGACCACGGTCACCGAGCGGCCCAGCAGGTCGCCGAGGAGCTCGCGGATGGCTTCCGCCTTCGGAAACGGGTGCGTGGTGGGCATTGTCTCGAACTTCGGACCGTCGACGGCTCACCTTGAGCGCGACCGCGCGCGGTCTGTGGCCCGACGGTCAGGAGATCAGCGGCGCGAGATCAGCGCCGGGCGCCCACGTGGGCGAGCGCTTCCACGAGCGCAGCTCGCGTGAAGGGCTTCGTCACGCAGTCATCGGCGCCGGCCGCCGCGGTCGCCTGCCCCGTGCCGGCGGGCGCAGTCGCAGTCGTGAGCATGACCACCGCCACGTGACCGGCACCGTCGCGTTCGCGTACCGCCTGCGCGAGGTCGGCGCTGTCGGCGTCGGCGAGGTTGTCGTCGAGGAGGGCCAGCTGCGGGAGATCGGCCGCCCCGCAGGCGGCGAGGCTGTCGAGCGCGCTCTGGGCCGTCGGTGCCTCGATCACGTCGTCGTAGCCGCACTCGTGCAGCACGCGCTTGAGGACCGTCCGCATCGCCTTGGAGCTGTCGACGACCATCGCACGCATGTCGCTGCCTCGCGGGCTTCCCGGTCGCGCCGGCGCGCGCCTGGCCTCTGAGTCGGCCGCGACGAGACGGAGTTGAGCGCCGCGGCAGATTGGTCCTGCCGCGGCGCCCACATCCGCTGCTAAGGGGCGATCTCGCCGGTGTTCGGATCCAGGGTGACCGCAGGCGTAGTGCCCTGCGGGTTCGTGAGCGCCGCGGTGAGCAGCTGCGGCGACGAGGCGTCGAACGAGCCGCCGCCGAGGCGACCGAGTTTCCAGTTGTCCTCGATGAAGCGCAGGATCGACGTCTGCGTGGTGCGGTGGTGGTCGATCATGTTCGCCTTCACCCATGGGGAGATGAGCAGGAGGGGAAGGCGAGGCCCGACACCACAGCGGTCCTCGGTGGGTGTCGGCGCAGTCGCACCGCACATGCCCGCGCCGGTCAGCGCGTCGGACGGTGCCGCCGACGGGCTCGCGATACCGCCGAACGCATGGTCGTAGAAGCCGTCGCTGTCGTCGTAGGAGACCACCACGAGCGTGTTCTTCCACTCCGGCGTGTGCTCGAGACGATTGACCGTGTCAACGAGGAACTGCTGCTCATCGATCGGGTCGGAGTAGCCGGCGTGACCGTCTTGGTATCCGGAGGCCTTGAGGAAGCTCACCGCGGGCATCGTGCCGTGCGCGACCGACGCCCAGAAGTCGGTGAGGTCGTACTGGTGTTTCGCACGGTCCGACTTGCCGATCGCGGCCACGTTCGTGGGCGGCACGTGATGCGGGTTGGCGGTGGAGGCGAAGTACTGGAAGGGCTCGTGATGCGGGATGTAGTCGCTCTTGGTACCCCACTGACCCGTTCCGCCGATCGCCGCGCCGATGCTGTGCGCGTTGGCGCAGCCCGTTGCCTTGTTGGCCGTGGGGTCGTAGCCGGCGAAGCCGCCTTCGAACCAGCCCCACGTGACTCGTCGCTCGTTGAGCAGGTCGCCCACGTTGCGGCCGGTGAGCTGCACGGCATCACGCGTGGTGCAGTCGTCACCGAGTGGCTGCGGGTCGCCGATGACGGTCTTGTTCTCGACTTCGCCGGTGAGATCAAAGCCGGCGCTGCTGTTGTCCTTGACCACGCGCGCCGTGTTGCCGACGACGAGGTTGAGGGCGCCGGGCGTCGACGGCCCGAACGTGGTGGCGTACGAGCTGTCGCTCATCGCGAAGTGCTGCGCGTAGTTCCACACGGCCGTCACGCTGTTGCCGTCGTAGTAGTTCATGACCATGTTGGGGTTGCAGGGCACTCCGGTCGGGTCGGTGCCACCGCTCGTGCCCACGGTCGACACGAACTGATCCATCGCACCATGGTCGAAGGCCTGCTGCTCGGGCCCGTAGTCGTGGTTCTGGTCGCAGGTGAGGAGCTGGTTCGTCACCTGCGGATCGAGACGCTGCGGGTTCGAGCCGTTCGGGTTCGCGGCGAGCAACGCCGGGTGGGTGAGGAAGTTGTTCGCGCTCGGCGTTCCGGGCGCGGCATTGAACGCCGACTCACCGGCGAAGTTCGCGGCCTTCGGGTACGTGCCGAAGTAGTGATCGAACGAGACGTTCTCCTGAAAGATCACCACGACGTGCTTGATGGGCGTAGCGGTTGCGCCGGCGGACGGAGCGCCCGTTGCGGCGCCGAGGCCAGTAGTGAGCGCGGCAAACGTCGCGCACGCGGACAGGACGGCAGGTACGGCGAGTCGTCGCCGTCGAAGCTTCGATGACATGCGCGCAGTGTGCGCGTCGGGTCTGGCATCCAGATGGCGCGCAACGACAATGACGGTGAACATCGCGTCGCGTGCGAGCAACACGCCGTTGGGCACGCGTTGACGATGCCGTCGAGGGCGGACCGACACGGCACTCGGGCCGCGGCGGTAGCGTTCGAGGCCCGGTCACGATGGAAGAGGCGACCATGAGTGAGATCTCGCAGCGCTTCGCACGGTTGTCCGACGCCTTCGGCGCGAAGGTGGCGGCGGTGCCGCCGGAACGTTGGAGCAACCCATCGCCCGACGCAGGCTGGACCGCACGCGACGTGGTGCGGCACATGGTCGCGAACCAAGGGCTGTTCCTCGGCCTCATCCACGAGCAGCCCGACGAGGTGCCGTCGGTCGACGACGACCCGGTCGGGGCGTGGAAGGGGGCGAGCGCTCAGGTGCTGCACGTCCTCGAAGATCCGCAACGGGCCGACGCCGAGTTCGACGGCTTCTTCGGTCGCAGCACGTTCGCCGAGGCAGTTGACCGCTTCGTCAACTTCGATCTCGTGGTCCACACCTGGGACCTCTCGCGGGCCACCGGCATCGACGAGCGACTCGATCCCGACGACGTGGCACGCGTGCGCAAGCAGGCCGAAGGCTTCGGCGAGATGCTGCGCAGCCCCCAGGTGTGCGGGCCCGCCGTGGAACCACCGCCCGGCGCCGACGCACAGACCGAGCTGCTCGCGTTCCTCGGCCGGCGCGTCTGAACGTCAGCTCGCCGGTACGGCCACGATCACCATGTAGGTGGTGCCCCGGCCGGTTGCCACATCGATGTTCGTCGTCGGGTCGCCGGCATGGCGCGCGCCGACCACGTACGACTGGATCTGCCACACGCCGAGATCACGGCTTCCCTTCGCCGTGAGCCCGTTCGATCGTGGCGCGTCCTGCAGCTTCCGCAGGTACGCGACCGTGAGCGCGCCCGCATCACCGTCGAGGCGCACGACGTACACCTGGCGACCGGTGATCGGGTTCTCCGACGCGTGGACCACGAACGCGCTCCCGAGCAGGACCTGAACGCCGGCGCCGAACCACGCCGTGTCGAGCGGTGCACCGACAGTTGGGAGCGCCTTGAACCGCGGCCGGTCCGGACTCGCGAACGACACCGCCTGCTTGCACGCCGAAGGCGCATCACACGCGTCGTTCGCACGGCTGTAGGCGAAGCGCACGGTGAGCAACGCGGCGGGGCTCGCGGCGGCACCGCCGTACGACAGCTCGAAGTAGACGGCGCCACCCGGCAGCGGCACCGAGTTCGCGGCCGAAACCCCCGCTGGGCGGTCGGGACCGCGGTGCAGATCGCCCCGGCAGAACGCATGACCCTGCACGCTCTCACAGCTCTGGATGCCGCCCGAGTAACCCACGTGTCGCGCCTGGGCGACGAAGTCGTCGAGCACCGTGTCGGGCGCGCCATCGACGACGATGAGCGCCGTCCACGACGCGCTCGCGCCGGGCACCGGCGCGCTGATCGGCGGCAACGGCAGCGAAGCCAGGTAGTTGCCCGGGAGCACGGGGCCCGCGAGCGTGGCGCCGCGCGGCACGACCAACCCGTCACGCAGCGGGCTACCGGGCCCGTGCGCCTCGTTGGCCGGTATCGGATTCGCGCCCGACGGACGACCGCCCGAGCTGCCGCTGGAACACGCCGCGGCCGCGAGCAGCGTGCCGACCAGCGCCGCGATGGCGCGTCGTCGCGTCCGATGCACCTCGCCCGCGCGCCGCCCCACGCCTCCAATGATGGTGCACGACGCGCTCCCACCGCATGCCGGCGGCGCCCAGTAACGTCGAGCGGCATGGCCGGGCGCGCCGACGATGAGCTCACGCAGGCCTTCGCGCGACTCGGGCGCGACACCGCGAACCAGCGCGACACGCTCGAATCGCTCGTGAAGCTGCTGCGCAAACGTCTCGGTGTGGGTGCAGTCCGCGTGTCGCGTCGCGGGCTTTGGGGTTTCGGCAAGCTCGAGAGCGCCACCTTCGTCGTGGGCGACCACAGCTACAGCGTGACCATCAGCGGCGGCAAGGTCGTGGCGCGCATCGCGGACGCCGTCGGCGGCGTGGGGCTGAGCCACCAGCCGATCGGCTGGGACGACTGGGTGCACACACTCGTCGCGGAGATCGACGCGACCATCGCGCAGAACCCGGAGCCGTAGCAGGCACATGAATCGGCGGCGTGTCGTCGCGCCGCCTCGACCCCCGATCAGGAGCTCAGATGCAACCGCCGACCTTGCCGCCGGAAGCCGCCCGCCGCCTCGCCGACACGGCCGGCGGTGCGGCCGACAAGGCGTTCACGTCAGACCTGAGCGTCGATGAGTTCGTGGTGCTGCAACAAGCCGGGTTCGAACCGCTCGGCGTCGTGGTCGGCACGAGCATCTACCACGTGGGCATCCAGGTCGGGCGCTGGAACCAGAACCAGGAGCTGACGGTGCTCACGCAGGCGATGTACGAGGCGCGCACCGCGGCGATGAATCGCATGCTCCTCGAAGCCCACACGTTGAACGCCGACGGCGTCACGGGCGTGCGCCTCGAGCTGAAGATGTACGCGTGGGGTCAAGAGGTGCTGGAGTTCGCGGCAACAGGCGCGGCGGTGCGATTCAGCGCCGAGCCGAACAGCCTGCGGGCGCCGTCGGGCTGGCCGTTCACCTCTGACGTCTCTGCACGCGAGTTCTATCTGCTGCACCAGGCGGGCTACGTGCCGGTCTCGATGGTGATGGGCACGTGCGTGTACCACATCGCCCACCAGAGCATCCTGAAGTCGATCGGTCAGGTTGGCCGCAACCAGGAGATGGAGCTGTTCACGGCGGGCATCTACGAGGCGCGCGAGCTCGCCCTCGGTCGCATGCAGGCCGAGGCCGATGCCTGCGCGGCGCGGGGCGTGGTGGGCGTCGACGTGCAGATCTCGAATCACGTGTGGGGTGAGCACGCCACCGAGTTCTTCTCGATCGGCACGGCCATCCGACCCCACGGTCAACCGACCTCGATGGAGAAGCCGGCCCTCGTCTTCGACGTCTGACAGCGCAGCTGCGGGCGGGGGCGAAACCCGACGTCGCACGCGGTTGTTGATGTGTCGCGTTCGGCGTATGTTGCGCGCAACACGAGAGACAGGGGGCTAACCCCGCTCGGCGTCACGTCGAACGGCTGCCCCCACGTCGGGCTGGCCCTCTCGCTGGATTGAGCGTCGCACTGGCGCGGCGCCGTCGATGAGCAGGGGAGCACCGATGACCAGGTCCGACAGCTCGAAGCCGCGCCCGTCGCGTCGGCAGTTCCTGGGTGGTGTCGGCGTCGCCGGCGCGGCCGCGGTGGCCACATCGGTCACGGGCATCGACGCGATATCGGCCCTCACGGATCCGGCCGCCGCCGCACACGGACCCGGTGCGCCCGGCGCGCCGGCGAACAGCGCACTGTTCGGCCGGCTGTTCCCGTCGCTGCCGCCGTTCGCGAGCGCGACCGACACGGTGCGTGCTGCACTCGTCGAGGTGGGCGCGCAGGGCGGCATCATGGACGCGCGCGACGACCTCACCGCCGGCCCGAAGCGCCTCATCATCGACCCGACGGTGAACGGGAACCCCACGGCGACCGACGCCTACGGATCGAATCCCGACAACCCCACGATGACCGCCGGCTCCACGTTCGTGGGCCAGTTCACCGACCACGACATCACGTTCGACCAGACGTCACAGCTCGGCGTTCCGCAAGATCCGCTCGCATCGCCGAACACGAGAACCCCGGCACTCGATCTCGACTCCGTCTTCGGCGGCGGCCCGGCGCACCGGCCTGATCTGTACGTGACGAACAGCGACGGCACCGTCGGCCCGAAGCTGAAGATCGGCGTAGGCGCGAAGCACGAAGACGTACCGCGCGTCGACAACGGCGACGGCACGTACAGCGCGTTGCTGGGCGACCCGCGCAACGACGAGAACGTGATCATCGCCGGGCTGCACGCCGGTCACATCATGTTCTACAACCGGGTGATCGACGATCTCGCGCACTTCGATGTGCGCCGGTTCCCGTCGGCGGCCAAGCAAGGCAGCGTGGCCCACGGCTACTTGCAGTTCCTGCTCGCTCGCGAGATCACGTTGTGGCACTACCAGTGGTTGCTCGTGCACGAGCATCTGCCGCAGATCGTCGGCCAGGCGATGGTCGACGATGTGCTCACGAACGGCAACAAGCTCTACCGGCCGCCGCGCAACGACGCGTTCATGCCGATCGAGTTCGGCGGTGCCGCATACCGCTTCGGCCACAGCATGGTGCGCCCCTCATACCGGGCGAACTTCACGAGTGGCGCCGGTGACAGCACCGACCCGGCAGCGAACCCGTTCTTCGCGCTTGTGTTCGACCCCACGCAACCCAACTTCAGCGGTCCGGTCAACAGCGATCGCGACGACCTGCTCGGCGGCTATCCCGCGGCCCGGCGCTACATCGGCTGGCAGACGTTCTTCGATCTCGGCGACGGTCAGGTGAAGCCGAACAAGAAGATCGACACCACGATCTCGAGCGTGCTGTTCACGTTGCCGTTGCCTGCGATCGCGCCGCACACGCAGACCGCGCCGACCGTGCTCCCGCAGCGCAACCTGCTCCGCCAGCTCACGTGGGGGCTGCCGTCGGGTCAGGCCGTCGCGGCCGCGATGGGTGCCACGCCACTCACCGCCTCCGACCTCAGCCAGATCGGCAGCGTGTACGCACCCTTCGCCACGAGCACACCACTCTGGTACTACGTGCTCGCCGAAGCGAAGATCGCGGCCGGTGGCCTGCACCTCGGTCCGGTCGGCGGGCGCATCGTGGCCGAGACGCTGATCGGGCTGCTGCGCGCCGACCCCACGAGCTACCTCAACGTGTACCCGCGCTTCCGTCCGTTCCTCGGCACCGACCTCGTGATGGGATCCACGCCGAACACGGGGATCACCGGCGACCGCAGCTACACCCGCGCCCACTTCCTCTACTACGCGGGCGCAGTACAACCAGGCCTCTACCGGTAGGGCGGCGCGGCGAGCCAGACTGCCACCGTGCAGATCAGGATCGTGGCGAACGGTCAACATCCCGACGCGGTGGCGGCGCTGCTCGCCGAGCTCCCCGAATGGTTCGGCATCGAAGCCGCCAACCACGCCTACGTGGAGGAAGCGCGCTCGCTGCCGACCGTTGTAGCGATCCACGACGCGCAGGTCGTCGGCGCGTGCCTCGTGCGGCGTCACTTTCCCGAAGCCGCCGAGATCGAGCTGCTCGCGGTGCGATCGTCGCATCACCGCCACGGAATCGGACGGCAGATCCTCGAGCGCGTCGAGGCCGACGCGCGAGCCCACGGAGTCGAGCTCCTCCAAGTGAAGACACTCGGCCCGTCGGCCCAATACGAGCCCTACGAGCGGACTCGCCGCTTCTACCGCGCTGTCGGCTTCCTGCCGCTCGAGGAGCACCTGCACCTCTGGGCGAACGACCCGTGCCTCGTGATGGTCAAGCCGCTCGCCTGACCCGCCGCGTCAGGGCCGCCGGCGGGCAACGAACTCAGCAGTCGTGGTGGGCCGCCTGGGGCTCGAACCCAGAACCTGCGGATTAAAAGCGCATTATGCGCAGTTTGCGCCATTCACTCAGGCCTCTGAACTGGGCTTTTGCGTTTCGCGGGTTCCGGTGATTCCGGTTCGCGCCACGCGTTCCGGCGATTTCGTTGGATGACTCGTTGGATAGTTCGCGAGTCGCGACCACAGCAACGGCACGGGTTGGTGCCGCTGCGCGCGAGGTCGAAACCGAACGTGGTCCACGCGGTGTGCGCGGTGCACGCCTTCGCTGCCCGCGCGGGTGTCGCGGCCACGCCACGCGGCACGGCGACCGCCGAGGCCGCGCACGTCACCGCCACCGCCACCGCCGACGCCACCCTCACTTGCCCGCCGCCCACGGGACAAACGGTACACACCGCCCCGCCGCCCCTCGACCTGCGTCCGAAACTCTCACTCGCTGAGAGTTTCGGACGCAGGTTCGCCGGTGGTGGTCGTGGCGGCGGCAGCGCGCGATGGCCCGCACGTGTACCGTCGTGGCGTGGCGTACCAGCCGGCCGGCGACCGCTACGACACCATGGTGTACCGCCGCTGCGGGCGCAGCGGCCTGCAGCTGCCCGCGGTCTCGCTCGGCCTGTGGCAGAACTTCGGGGCCGAGCGCCCGCTTGAGACGAGCCGTGAGATCCTGCTGCGCGCGTTCGACCTCGGGGTCACGCACTTCGACCTCGCGAACAACTACGGCCCGCCGTACGGCACCGCCGAGGAGACGTTCGGCCAGGTGCTGCGCACCGACCTCGGCGCGTACCGCGACGAGCTCGTCATCTCGACGAAGGCCGGCTACGACATGTGGCCGGGGCCGTACGGCAACTGGGGCTCGCGCAAGTACCTGCTCGCCAGCCTCGACCAGAGCCTCCGGCGCATGGGCGTCGACTACGTCGACATCTTCTACTCCCACCGCGTCGACCCCGACACGCCGGTCGAAGAGACGCTCGGCGCGCTCGACACCGCGGTGCGGCAGGGCAAGGCCCTCTACGCAGGGATCTCCTCGTACTCGGCGCCACGCACACGCGACGCGGCGACGATCCTGCGCGAGCTCGGCACGCCGCTGCTGATCCACCAGCCGTCGTACTCGATGTTCAACCGCTGGATCGAGGGCGGCCTGCTCGACGCGCTGGAGGAGACCGGCGCCGGGTGCATCGTCTTCTCGCCGCTCGCGCAGGGGCTGCTCACCGACCGCTACCTCGACGGCATCCCGCAGGATTCGCGCGGCGCGCAGCACGGCACGATGCTGCCGGAGTTCCTCGACGACGCCAACCTCGCGCGCGTCCGGGCGTTGAACGACATCGCGGCCCGGCGCGGCCAGTCACTCGCGCAACTCGCGATCGCCTGGGTGTTGCGCGACCCGCGCGTGACCTCGGCGCTGATCGGCGCGAGCAGCGTCCGCCAACTCGAGGCCAACCTCGGCGCGCTCGCGAACCTCGCGCTGTCGGACGACGAGCTCACCGAGATCGACCGCTCCGCGATCGACTCGGGTATCAATCTCTGGGAGCCGTCGAGCCGGGCGTGACGCCGCCCGAACCCGCACTGCGCGTGCGTGTCGGACTCGCGCCGTATTTCGTCACGGCTACGAGCCGAGCCGGGCGACGTCCCGCCCGGCGCATCGCCGCCCCAACCCGGCGTCGGGTTCTGCTCGAAGTGCGTGTCGTAAGCGCTCTGCGGCTTCCCGCCGACATCGATCGTGATCGTCGAGTCGGAGTCGAGCGGCACGTTCGCGGTGACCTCGGCGCCCGAGCCGCCCGGGTTGGGGCTGTACCACTCAGGCGTGCCCCCATGGCCGTCGGCGCCGGCGGCGACCACGTACGCGCCGAGCACGCCGTCGGGCACGGTGACGGTCTGCGACGCGCCGGTGTAGGAGACCGTCACCGGCCCGTCGTCGTCGGCGCCCGCGGGGTCGGCGAGGCGAATCCGGCGAGAGCGACCAGCGCGACGCAACCGAGCGCGCCGGCACCGAACCGGCGGGCGCGCCGATGCCTCGACACCTCCGAGGGACCACGCGACGCGGCACCGCCGCGCGGATCTGCGGGGAACGACGATGGTGTGCGACGTGCGTGAGTCATGCCCGCATCGTGCGGGCGGTCGGCCGCCGAGTCCCTATGGCGTGGCCCGAGTCCTGCGGCGGGCCCGCAACCCTGGAGTGGCAGGTGATGGCGAGGCCGAACCGACGCCGGACCCTAGGTCGCCCGTTGGCGCCGTCGGAACGGCGCCGCAGTGGGCCGCCTGGGGCTCGAACCCAGAACCTGCGGATTAAAAGTCCGATGCGCTGCCAGTTGCGCCAGCGGCCCGTTGATCGGTCACACGCTAGGAGATCGCCACAGCGCGATTCACCGCCAAAGCGCCGGCCGCGTCGAGGCGTTCGCGATCACGGCCAGAACGCGTGCGCGATCCGGTCGATCCGGGGCGGGTACGCGACCACGTCGGTGCTGTCGACGAACTGGTCGATGGCGCCGGGCCAGCCGAGCTCGCGCAGCGGCGTCGATTCGAGGCAGGCGAGCGCGAAGCGATCCGAATCGAGCACGGTGAACGGGCGGACATAGAAGGGGCGTACGGTCGGGTCGAGCGGCTCCACGATGCCGAGGGCGTTGAAGCGCCGTGCGACCGCTTCGAACGCGGCGCCGAGGTGCTGCTCACGCTCCGACCACTCGCTCGCCGCGAGCGCGCCCCGCAGCACCGGCGCCAGCTCCGTGCCACAGGCCAGCCGAGCGAACGCGGTACCCAACCACTTGCTGTACGGCGCGTACTCGCGCGCGACCAGGAAGCACAGCTTCATGAGGTCGCGCACGAGCCGCGCCGCGACGACCGCCGAACCGAGGTCGTCGCCCACCTGCGCGCACCGCCCCGCGAACGCCTCTTCCTGGGCGAGTCGGTGCCACTGGCACGCGAGCGCGTAGCGCCAAACCTCGTCGGGGTACCACGTGAGCGCGGCGCGCACCGCCGACAGCTCACCGAAGCCGTCTTCGAACACGGCGCCGCCGACCAACGAGCGCAGCTCCTGCGTCGGCACGCGCAACCACGACGCCGCGGTGACCTCACCCCGTGGGTCGACGCCGAGCCACGCGCCGAAGAGGTCACCGACCGAGGTCACCATCACCTGATGGCGAGCCGGCTGGTTGTCGCGGCCGACGAAGCGCGTGGGGTACCCGCGGAACGTGTCGGGCAGCTCATCGTCGATCCGCTGCACGAGCTGCGTCCGCGCGTCGGCGCCCACCTCGTCGCGCACGAACAGGAAGACACGCGGTCCCCAGCCATGATCGGTCGACTGCTCGGTGTCGAAGCCGAGCACGTCGGAGCCGTAGCCGATCAGCGCCGCCGCGCGCTCGGCGGCCGGCACGACGTGATCGACGATCGGCGCGACCACCTCGAACCAGTAGCTGCGGGCGAGCTCCACACCGGGCACGAACCGAGGCACGGTTCGCAGGGTACGCAGCCGCCGTACAGTGTCGGTGCGCTCCGGTGCCTGGTGGGCCAACACCTGGTGCCGGAGTCGCTTCGCGAAGCGGACGAGTCGCGGCGCGGTGGCGCCGCCACGCTCATCCCGCGACCACGGCCGTGGTGTGCGAGGCGGCCGACCGGCGCAGGGCGTCGAGCACCTCCATCGCGGCCACGCCGTCGGCCAGGGTGGCCGGGGCCGGCCCGAGCGGCGGCGCGGTCCCTTCGATCCGGGCCCGGAAGTGCTCGGCCAGCCGCGTGTAGGGGCCGAGGTCGAGCCCGTGTCCGGTCATCTGCTCGTACGTTGTGCCGAGCAGCTCGCGGGGCGGCGCGGTCGCCGCCGGCACCTCGAGCTCGGGCGGCACCGCCACCGTGCGCACCCCGGCCGCGTCGGCCACCTTCACGACCGCGCCGAGGCCCTCGATCCATGCGGTGCCGAGCGATCCCACCACCCGCGTCTCCACGAGAAAGGCTCCTCGGTCCGAAGGCGTGCTCTGCATCACCGCGGCCGCACCCGATCGCAGCGTGGCGTACACGAGGAAGCCGTCGTCGGCCGACCAGTCGCGCGGCGTCACGTGCAGCAACGAGGCGTTCACCGACGCGATCTCGCCGAGCGTCACGCGCACTTGATCGATGATCTGCGAGCCGTGTGCGGTGAGCCACCCGCCGCCTTGGTCGGCGTGGCGCCACCATTCGGGAACTTCGCTCACGGCGTCGGCGAGCATCGGCACGTGCAGCAGGAACAGCGCGATACGTGGGTCGCCGATGGAGCCGTCGGCGACGGTGCGCGCGAGCAATGCCTGGCCGGTATCGAAGCGGAACTCGGTACCGAGGAGGTGCACCACACCAGCCGAATCGGCCGCGGCCAGGAGGTCACGCGCTTCGCGCGCATCGCGCGCCAGGGGCTTCTCACACAGCACGTGGCGGCCCGCCGCGAGGGCCTCGCGTAGCAGTGACGCGTGGGTGTTGGGCGGCGTGGCGACGGTCACCGCGTCGACGCCGTCGATGGCGAGCGCGGCGCGCAGCGTCGTGCAGGGATGCGCCACATCCATGACCTTGGCGCGCGCCGCGGTCTTGTCGGCATCGCGACCCACGAGCGCGAGCACGTCGAACCCCGCGGCACGCAGGGCGCGTACGTGCGTGAGGCAACCGAAGCCGGTGCCGACGACGGCGACGCCCGTCACGCGTCGACCGCGATCTGCGCGCTCCCGGCCGCGGCCGAGGCCCGGATGGCGTCGAGCACGGCCATGTTGGCGACACCGTCGGCGAACGTCGCGGGCTGCGGCCCGCCGGGAGGCGCCGTACCGTCGATACGGGCCCGAAAGTGCTCCATGAGGCGCGAGTACGGCCCATAGTCGATGCCGAACGCATGCAGCATGTCGTACTCGCTCACCAAGAGGTCGGCAGGCGGCGCCGACGGCTCCGCCACACGCAGCTCGTCACGCATCGCGATCTCGCGGGTGCCGTGCTCGTCGGCGACCTGCACGCGATCGCCCTCGGCCCATGCCGTGCCCAGGGTGCCGACGACACGCGTCACGAACAACATCGGTCCCCGATCGGCCGCCGTGGCCTGCATCACGCCGACGACGCCCGACGCGCCGCGGAAGTGCACCACATAGGAGTCTTCGGCCGTCCAGGCGCGTTCGACCACGCGTGGGAGTGCGGCGCTCACCGCCGTGATCTCGCCCAGCATCGTGCGCACGTGGTCGATCACGTGCGGGGCATGCGCGCCGAGCCACCCGCCGCCTGCGCCCGCGTCGGACCACCAATCAGGCACCTCCGCCGTGGCGGCCGCGAGGAGCGGGATGTGCAGCACCAGCGTCACGAGTCGCGGTTCGCCGATCGTGCCATCGCGCACGACCTCGGTGAGCAGTGCCTGACCCGGCATGAAGCGCATCTCCGCGCCGAGCAGGTGCACCACCCCGGCTCGCTCCGCGGCCGCCAGCAGCGTTCGGGCCTCGGCCGCGTCGCGCGTGAACGGCTTCTCGCACACCACGTGCTTGCCCGCGGCGATCGCTTCGCGCGCGATCGCGGCATGCGTGTGCGGCGGCGTCGCGATCGTGACGGCGTCGACACCCGAGAGCGCGAGCGCGTCGCCGAGCACAGTGCACGCGTGCGGGATCTCGAAGCGTGCGGCGCGCGAGGCGGTCTTGGCGGGATCGCGTCCTACCAGCGCCACCACCTCGAAGCCGGCGGCTCGCAGCGCACGGACGTGCGTGAGGCACCCGAATCCAGAGCCGACCACTGCGGCGCCGATCGTCATCGCGTCCATCCTGTCGATCCATCGGGTGCGTCGATCCCGGCGGCGTTCGCCACCATCGACAGCATCGTGTACTGCCCCACCACGAAGAGCATCTCGACGAGCGCCTGCGGCTCGAAATGCGCCGACAGCTCGCGCCACGTGGCGTCGCTCACCGTGGTGGTCGCGTGGAGCTCGTCGGCCGCGCGCAGCAGCGCGGCTTCGGGCCCGGTCCACGCCGTCGCATCGATGTCGCCCGCGACGGCGGCGATCTCGTGCTCAGCCAAGCCCGCGGCGCGCGCGTACTCCACGTGCTCGGCCCATTCGAACTCGCTGGCGCACCGCCAGGCCACCCGCAATGCGAGGAGCTCGTGGTCTCGATGCGGCAGCACACCGTTGAGCGCGAGCGCGGCCGCCCAACCGAGGAAGGGCGCCAAGAGGTCGGGTTGGCGAGCGAGCACCGCCATGGTCGCGGCGGGCTCGCGCCCAGGCGGCGCGATCAGCGGCAGCAGCTCGGCCACGTCGCCTCGCAGCTCACCGGGATCGGGTACCGCGATGCGAGCGATCACAGACCTACCTCCGTGGTCGAAGCGGGCGGCGCGAGCGCGGCACGCACCGCGGGGATCACCTCGTCGCCGAGGCGGACGATCTGGGCACGCGCCGCGGCCGGCGTCACCCCGGGCACGTGCACACGCAAGTTCAACGCGTCGGCACCGGCGGCACGCGCCGCCGCAACGAGGCGATCGACCACTTCGGTGGCGTCGGTCGACTGGGCCATCTCGTCGGCACCCCAGTGCGCAGGCGCCGCGCCCGGCGCATAGCTGCGATACACGTTCACCTGGTGCTCCACCTCGGCGCGCGGCGCGTCACCGACCCACGCCCGGCGCACGAGCACGCACGGACCGGCGCCGCCGGCACTTCGGTAGGCATCGACGAGCTCGCGACAGCGAGCGGGAGTGACGAGCGAGTCGAACAGGAGCCCGCAGCCGATGCGCGCCGCGCGCCGCACTGCGGTCACGCTGGCCGCGGCGCTGAGCACCGGCACGGGATGTTCGCGGCACCGCGCGATCGCAGGATCGGCGGCGAGCGGGCCGACGGCTCGCCCTCCGAGCAGCGCAGCAACCTGAACGAGTCCGGCCGTGAAGCGCGCGGTCAGGTCGTCCATCGTGAGCTGCATCACGTCGAAGTCGAGCGCCAACGCGCCCGCCGCAACCCCGAGCCCCACGCGACCGGGGAACCGGGCGTCGAGCCAGGCGATCTCTTCGGCCACGAGCGCAGCCGGTCGCAACGGCAACAGCAACGGGCACGGCGCGGCCCACGCGGTCGGCATCGCGTCGAGGAGGAAGCCGGCAAGCTGCAGCGGATTCGGGAGGTAGCCGGCGAAGCCACCGTGATGCTCGCTGGTCATCACGCCGTCGAACCCGTGCTCCGCGGCGAGCGCGGCCTGGGCGCGCAGCTCAGCGATGATCGACACGGCATCGAGGTCGCCGTGGGGGTAGCTGCGGAACGAGATCGAACCCGGCGCGAAGGCGCGCATCAGCGGAGGCGCGCACGCATCAGCTGCGCGCGTCTTGCACGAACTCGGGCAGCTCGATCGGCGGATTCGGAAGCTGCTGCACGTTGCGCGCCGCGAGGAAGCGCGCGTAGCCCGCTTCATCGGCCGGGAACGAGCGCGGGTCGCCCATCATCACCTCGAAGAGCACCACTCCGTTCGGTCCGGCGACGAACGGCCCGAACGTGTCTCCGTGGTCGAGCGCGATGTGTGTGCCCGCGGTGCAGTGCACGTCGCCGCACATCATGTCGCCCTCGAGCACGAACACGATGTGGTCGCTGTTGTGGCCGTGCGGCTGCACGATCATGCCCGGGTCCCAGCGGGCGTAGAGCGAGAGGTAGCGCGGCGAGAACTCGAGCCAGCGCTCCCACACCGACGCGGTGTGATCGCCGTGCTGCTGGCGCCGGCACTCCTGCCAAGTGTGATCGTCGAGATGCGTGAAACGCGGGCTTGCCGCCATGGCGCGTGCTCTCCCCTGCGAGTGTCGTGAGCGTGCGAGACAGTATCGAGGAGAGCCTCGTCGGGCCACCGCCGCCGATGGCGTGTGCACTGGCTTGACCGCGCGGGCGCGGCGCGGCGCACGATGGAGCGATGACGGCTCGCGGCGCAGTGCTCGTCGCAGTGCTCGCGCTCGCGGCGTGCAGCAGCGGTTCGAAGCCCGTCGGCCAGACGACCGGCCCCGGAGCGCGGTCGTCGTCGCCGACGACCGAGCCGGCGACGACGACCACCGTCGCAGCACCCGGCATCCCCTGGACCCGGGTGCACAACCCGATCTATGGCGACACCGACTTCGCCACCAAGGATCCCGCGCTGGTCGCGGCGGGCGGTGATTGGGTCGCGCTGTTCTCCCGTGTGGATCAGCACGGTTCGTGGCGCATCGGCATCGCTCGGAGTCGCGACCTGCTCACCTGGTCGACCGAGACCGTGATGCCGCACGACCCCGCCACTCAGGGCGAAGCCTCACCGGATGTGGTGAAGGCACCCGACGGAAGCTTCGTGGTCACGTACCAATCGTTCGTGCACGATCGCGCGGGCGGTCTCGCCAAGCTCTACGCGCGCACCACCACCGACTTCCGCACCTTCTCCGCACCGATCCGTCTGCTCGCGAACGTCCACAACGCGCCGGCCGACCGCCTGATCGATCCGGCCGTCGCGTACTCGCCGGCCGGCCTGATGCTCGGCTACAAGGTCGGCACGACCGACGCCGGCTCGGTGCAGCACTTCGAGATGGCACGTTCCACCAGCGGCAAGCTCACGGGCCCGTGGCAGATCGTGGGGCAACCGAACATCCGTGTGTACGGCGACACGATCGAGAACTACCAGCTCTTCGTGGTCGACGGCGACCAGTACCTGCTCGCAACGAGCAACCTGCTCGACCGCCCGGAGCTGTTCCGGCTCACGGGCAACCGATCGAAAGCCTCCGGCTGGCTCACGTGGTCATCAGCGCGTGAGCTGCAGGTCCCCAAGGAAGCGTGGAACACGGGCACGGGTGTCACGGGCGCGAGCTACGAGCACGCGAACTGCGCGTTCCTCGTGGGCGCCGACCGCCAACCCGACGGCTGGTTCTACTTGGTGTACGCCGACTCGTCGGAGGTCTCGGCCTTCGGCGGTTCCGGGCACGCCAAGCTCGCGTTGGCACGCAGCACCGATCTCGTTCACTGGTCGGTCCCGCCACACTGAGCCGAGCACCAACGGTGCAATGTGATCCACAAGCTCGCGCCAGGCGAACACCTCAGGCACACATCACAAGGGGGTCGCCATGGCATTCGGGATCGCACTCATCTTCGACGACGTGACCGAGCAGCACTACTGGGCAGTCAACGACAAGCTCGGCATCAATCGCGACGGCAGCGGCGATTGGCCGGAGGGGATGCTCACACACGCCGGCGGACCTACCGCGAACGGATGGATCGTGATGGAGACCTGGGCATCGAAGGCCGACCACGAACGGTTCATGGCGACGCGCCTCGGAGCTGCGCTGGTCGCGGTCGGCGTGCCCGAGCCCGTGCAAGTGGTCGAGAGCGAGCTCGTCAACGCCCATATGCGCTAGCTCTGGGCGGTGCACGCCGCGCGCACGCTGCGGCGCGACGTACAGTCTGCGCGCATCGATCCCCGCATCTCGGAGGTTGCGCCGTGACGGACACTGCCCAGGCGCTCACACCCGCGGAAGCGCACGCGCTCGGTGGACCGCCCGGTGGCGGTGTCCGCCCGCAGATCGTTCCGGTGCGAGGGCTGCCCATCGTGGCGCTCGTCGTCGCGTTCGTGATCTACGCCATCGCAAGCAACTCCCTGTGGGCGCTCGTGTTCTGCCACGTGGTCGGCGGCGGGCTCTGGACGGGCATCGACCTGTTCGTGGGGCTCGTGATCGGCCCGATCATCGGTCGACTCTCCATCCCGGCGCGCGCCGAGTTCAGCGCGCGCTTCATGCCGAAGATGGTGATCATCATGCCGGTTGTCGTGCTCATGACGTTGGCGGCCGGTTTCCAGCTCGCGCTGAAGCTGGGCAATCTCGAACCGTCGAGCCCGAATCATGCATGGCTGATCGTGTCGATGGTGGTGGTCGGCATCATGGCGGTGATCGCGCTCGGCGTGCTCGAGCCGGCGAACATCGCCGTCTTGTTCGAGATGCGCAAGCCGCAGCCGAACGGCGAGCTGATCGGCAAGCTCATGCAGCGGTTCGTCTACACGGCGGGGATCACGGGGGCGATGCAGATCGCCACGCTGGTCATCATGACCCGGGTGGCATCCCGATGAGCACGGTCACCGCACCCGCCGCGACCGGCGCAGGGACGGCGGCGCGGGCCGTACCCCCCGTCGCGGAGCTCGCAACCGCGTCGCTCGCGCTGATCGTCGTGGGCGGCGTCGTGATGGCGGCGTACGTTCCGCGCAAGCCGCCACTCGCGCTGCCGTCGGTGTTGCTCGCCCTCGGCGCCTTGCTCACGTTGACCGGCGTGGTGCTGCTCGCCCGGCTGCGCGACTTCGCGTTCGAAAAGTTCTTCCTCGTGGCGAAGTGGGCGCTGCTCGCCTACGTGATCTCTGCGGGCATGATCGAGTTCGCGTTCGTGAAGAACCACACGCGCGGCGGCCCCTTGGTCGTGGTCACGCTGATGCTCGTGACGTTCGCCGTCGACATCCCGATCATCATCGCCTTCACCGTCGCACGCTTCGCGCGAGGCAACGCAACCTCGGGATGACGCGAGCGCGGCGCCGCTACGACTTGATGCGCTCCATCTTCGGGTCGTAGAGCGGGCTCAGCGACACCGTGGCCGGCACGAGACGGCCCGCGACGTCGACCATCCAGTCGCCGCTGTCGACGTACGCCCGGTCGATCGGCTCGTCGGCTTCCACCATCGCGAGGCCGACGGCACCGCCGAGTGTGAAGCCGTACGACGCAGCCCGCACGTAACCGACGGCGCGACCGTTGCGGTGCACCACTTCGGCATGGAAGAGCAACGGATCGGGGTCGCGGAGCAGCACCTGCACCATGCGCTTCATCAGCGGTCCTTGCGCCTTGCGGGCAAGCACCGCGTCGCGGCCGATGAAGCCACCGGCCTTGTCGAGCGCGACGGCGAAGCCGAGGCCGGCCTCGAGCACGGAGTCGGTGTTGTCGATGTCGTGGCCGTAGTCGCGATACGCCTTCTCCATGCGCAGGCTCGCGAGTGCCTTGAGCCCCGCATGGCGCAGCCCGACGGCATCGCCGGCCGCGACGAGGCGTTCGTACACGTGCACGGCTTGCTCGGTCGGCACGTAGAGCTCGTAGCCGAGCTCGCCGAGATACGTGATCCGAATGCAGAGGACACGCGCGAATCCGATGTCGATCTCGTGCGCGTCGCGGTACGCGAACGATTCGTTCGACAGGTCGGCCGACGACACCGCCGACATCAGCGCGCGCGAACGCGGTCCCTGTACGTTGATCTGCGCGTAGGCACCCGTAAGATCGCTCACGTGCACGCCGGCCGCGCCGGTCGCCTCACCCACGTGACGGCGCAACCACGTGAGCACATGGCGGTGCGCGGTGTCGGAAGCCACGACCCAGAAGCGGTCGCGGTCGAGCTTCGTGACCGTGAGGTCGGCCTCGATCGTGCCTCGGTCGTTGAGCCACTGCGTGTAGGTGATGCGACCGGCATCGCCGTCGACGTCGTTCGCCGAGACCTGCTGCAGGAGCTTGCCCGCGTCGGCTCCTTCCACGAGCAGCTTCGTCATGAACGACATGTCCATGAGGATCACGCCCTCGCGCGCCGCACGGTGCTCGGCCTCCCAAGTGCCGAACCACGTGGGCCGTCCCCACGACAGCGCGCCAGGGTCGGGCGTGGTGCCGGCGGGCGCATACCAGTCGGCGCCTTCCCACCCGCTCACGTCGCGGAAGTGGGCGCCGTGCGCGGCGAGGCGATCGTGCAGCGGCGAACGCTTGGCGCCGCGCGCGGTGGTCATGGCGCGGAACGGGTAGTGGCACTGGTACACCATGCCGAGCGATTCGACGGTGCGCGTGCGCCGGTACTCCGGCGTCGCCTGGTAGGTGTGCAGCCGGTCGATGTTGAAGCCGGTCACATCGACATCGGGTTGCCCGTCGACGATCCAATGCGCGAGCACGCGACCGATGCCACCGCCGGTGAGGATGCCGATCGAGTTGAGCCCTGCAGCCACGAAGTAGTTGCGCAGCTCGGGCGCCTCGCCGACCACCGGTTGCAGATCGGCGGTGAAGCTCTCGGGCCCGCAGAAGAACGTGCGCACGCCCACCTCGGCCGTGATGGGCACCCGGCCCATGGCGCGCTCCACGTAGGGCGCCATGCGATCCCAATCGGGTTCGATCGAACCGAACGAGAAGTCGTCGGGCACACCATCCACGTGCCATGGCGCGCACAACGGTTCGAAGAGACCGATCATCAGCCCCCCGGTCTCTTCGCGGTAGTAGCCGTAGCTCGACGGATCTTCGATCACGGGCCACTCGCGATCGATGCCCGGGATCTGATCGGTGATCAGGTAGTAGTGCTCGGCGGCTTGCAACGGCACGTTCACGCCGCACGCAGCACCGAGCTGGCGGCCCCAGATCCCGGCGCAGTTCACGACGTACTCGCACTCGATGTCGCCGGCGGTGGTGTGCACGCCGGTCACCGCCCCGGCGGAGCGCCGCACACCGGTCACCGCCACGCCCTCGACGATGGTGACGCCCTGCATGCGCGCGCCCCGAGCCAACGACATCGTCACGTCGGCCGGGTTGGCGCGGCCGTCGCCCGGTACGTAGAAGCCGGCGAGCAGGTCGTCGGTGCGCGCCATCGGGAACAGGTCGGCGACCTCGCCCGGAGAGATCTCGTGCACGTCGACCCCGCAGAAGCGGTTGAAGGCCGCGACCCGCCGGTACTCCTCGAGCCGGTCGGCGTCGGCGGCGAGCTCGATGAAACCCACGGGCTTGAACCCGGTCGCGAGCCCGGTCTCGCGCTCGAGCCCGGCGTAGAGATCGCGCGTGTACCGGCGCATCGAGGTGGAGGTCTCCGACGTGGAACCGAAGGTGACCATCAGGCCGGCCGAGTGCCAGGTGGTGCCGGAGGTGAGCTGGTCACGCTCGAGGAGCACGACGTCGCGCCAGCCGGCGTGGGCGAGGTGGTAGGCGACCGAGCAGCCGATCACGCCGCCGCCGACCACCACGACGCGGGCGCGCGTGGGGAGCGACGATGACGACATGGCCGGAGCCTAAGAGCCCCGGTCAGGTGCAGTGCTCGGCAGCCCAGTCGTCGAGTGGCGCACGGGCCGCCTGCGCGTCGGCGAACTTGTGCTGCTCGACCGCCGAGCGCAGCACCTCGACGGGGCGGCGCAGGCTCGCCGGGCCGCTGCTCGCGATGGCGTCGAGGGTGTGGGTGTAGGCGGCCACCGCCACCCGGAGCGCCGCGTCGAAGCGCACGGGGTCGCTGAGCGGCACGTTCACGAGGGGTTGGGCCGCGAGCGGCAGTCGTCGGATCTGGGCGCACGTGGCGCGCGTCGCGGCGGCCGACACGGTGGCCGACACACCGGTGGCTCCGGAGCCGACGGTGCTGCCACTGCTGCTGCCGCTGCACGCGGCGCCGAGCAGCACGGCGGCGGCGATGGACAGCCCGCCCACGACCCGTCGTGCGGCGCGGCGATCTCCTCGCCCCTCCAGCACACCCAAACGGTAGCGCCGCACGTCGACCCAGACGGGTCCGGCGACGCCCTTTGCTACGATGCGCGGGTCTTCTTCGGAGCACGAGCCCCCATCGTCTAGTGGCCTAGGACACCGCCCTTTCACGGCGGCAACGGGGATTCGAACTCCCCTGGGGGTGCCACAAGGTCCTGTGGTGCAGTTTGGAGTGCACGCCGCCCTGTCAAGGCGGAGGCCGCGGGTTCAAATCCCGTCAGGACCGCTTCGGCCGGGTAGCTCAGTCGGCAGAGCGCGCGCCTGAAAAGCGCGAGGTCACCGGATCGACGCCGGTCCCGGCCACCACGAACGCCCTGGTCCGGGGGGAGGCAGCACCGGCCTCACCCTCGACCTCGGCGCCGAGGCGCGCCCAGCTCGGCGCAGGCGCGGCGACAGCTTGATGAGGATCGAGGCGTGGCGACCCGGGGCGGACCGGGCCGCACGCACACCTCGATTCAGACGATCTGGCCCTCTTCGACCTGCGCCAGGAACTGGCGGACCTCGCTGGCCCGGAATCGGCGGTGACCGCCGAGGGTTCGGATCGCGGAGATCTTGCCGGCCCGCGCCCAGCGCGTCACCGTCTTGGGATTCACTCGGAACATCGCCGCGACCTCCGAGGGGGTCAACAGCGCGTCGTCTTCATTGGGCTGGTGTTCGGACCGGTTCACTTGCTCATGTCTCCCGGTTGTCTCGTGCCAAGCACCGGGACTGGTGATGCCTGGCATTCGTGCCACCCGTTCCCCTTCGTCCGATAGTAGCCCGAGGTGCGACGAAGGGGGCGGATAGGGACACTTCACCACGAGGCGGCATCAGCGCGCCACGGGGAAGCGCGTTTCTTGGCCGAAAACCGACGCAACGACGCGAACGACTCGACGTTCGTACACTGCAGGCATGACGCGAGTCGTCGCGGTGGCCAACCAAAAAGGCGGCGTCGCCAAGACGACCACGACCCACACGCTCGGACTGGCGCTCGCCCGCGCCGGGCGACGGGTCCTGCTCGTCGACCTGGATCCGCAGGCGTGCTTGACGTTCTCGCTCGGGCTCGACCCCGACGCGATCTCGATGTCGTTGCACGACGTCATCACCGGCCGCAACAAGGCGGCCGAGGTGATCATCTCGCTCGAGACGCTCGACGTGCTGCCCGCCACCATCGAGCTCGCCGGCGCCGAGCTCGCGCTCATGGCGCGCACCGGCCGCGAACACGCGCTCGCACGGGCGCTCGAACCGGTGCGCGACCGCTACGACTTCGTGCTGATCGACTGCGCGCCGTCGCTCGGCGTGCTCACCGTGAACGGGCTCACGGCGGCCGACGAGGTGCTCATCCCGTTGCAGTGCGAGGCACTGTCGCACCGCGGGGTCGTGCAGCTGCTCGACACGATCAACGACGTGCGCCAGTTCACGAACCCGAACCTGCGCGTGCTGGGCGTGATCGCCACGATGTTCGACGGCCGCACCCGCCACGCTCGCGAGGTGCTCGACGACGTGCGCGAACGATTCGGGCTACCGGTGCTCGATCCGCCGGTGCCCAAGTCGGTGCGCTTCGCCGAGGCGCCGTCGCACGGGCGCAGCATCCTCGAGCACGCACCGGGCTCACCGGGCGCGCTCGCCTACGAAGCCCTCGCCGCCCAGCTGCTCTAGATCAGGTCGTGATGTGGGTGGCGCCGTGGCCGGCGGTGATCTCGCCCACGACCCAGGCGTCGTGACCGTGGGCGCGCAGCTCATCCACGGTGTGCAGCTCCTCGCCGCGCGGCACGACCACCAACATGCCGAGTCCCATGTTGAACACGTGGAGCATCTCGTCGTCGGCGACACCGCCGTCGCGCTGGATCTCCTCGAAGATGCGCGGCTCTTCCCACCGCCCGCGCGTCACGACCGCGTCGCAGTCGTCGGGGAGCACACGCGCCAGGTTGTCGGGGATGCCACCCCCCGTCACGTGCGCGAACGCGTGCACGTCGACGCGCCGACCCAGGGCGAGCATCGCCTTCGCGTAGATCACGCTCGGCCGCAACAGCTCCTCGCCGAGCGTGTGGTGAGCGCCGGGCCATGCGGCGTCGTCGAGCTTGCGATGGGCCCGCTGGAGCAGCGCGCGGCGGGCCAACGAATAGCCGTTGCAGCGCAATCCCGGGCTCGCGATACCTACGACACGATCGCCCGCGCGCACGCGGCGGGGTAGCAACGCGTCGCGCTCCACGACGCCCACACAGAAGCCCACGAGATCGAACTCGCCGGGCTCGAGCAGGCCGGGGTGCTCCGACATCTCGCCGCCGAGGAGCGCGCAACCCGCTTGACGGCAGCCGTCGGCGGCGCCCGAGACGATCGCCTCGACCTCCTCGGGAACGAGCTTGCCGATCGATAGGTAGTCGAGGAAGAACAGCGGCTCGGCGCCCTGCACGGCCACGTCGTCGGCCGACATCGCCACGAGGTCGATCCCGATGGTGTCGAGCCGGCCGGTGAGCTGCGCGATCTTCGACTTCGTGCCGACACCGTCGGTCGACGACACGAGGAGCGGTTCGCGGAAGCGCTTCCAGTCGAGTGCGAACAGGCCCCCGAAACCACCGATGTCGCCGACGACCTCGGGCCGGAACGTGGTGCGCACGTGGTGCTTGATGAGCTCGACGGCCTTCTCGCCCGCGGCGATGTCGACCCCCGCCGCCGAGTACGTCAGCCCCGGCTCCTCGGTGGCGTCGCGGCTCATCCGATGCGCAAATCGATCTCGGCGTCGGACTCGAGCACGAACTTCGTGTCGACGTCCGGGACCGCGACCGGGTAGTCGCCCGAGAAGCACGCGGTGCAGAACGCCTCACTCGGCGCGCCCGTGGCCGTGAGGAGCCGATCGAGATCGAGGTACGCGAGCGAGTCGACACCGAGGTAATCAGAGATCTCACCGACCGACATGTCGGCCGCGAGGAGATCCGAGCGCTTGCCCGTGTCGAGCCCGTAGAAGCAGGGCCAACGGTACGGCGGCGACGACACGCGGAAATGCACCTCGGTCGCGCCCGACGCGCGCAGCATCGCGATGATCTGGCGCGTGGTGGTACCGCGCACGATCGAGTCTTCGACCACTACGAGACGCTTGCCGCGGATGTTCGACGGCAACGGGTTCAACTTGATGCGCACGTTGTTGCCGCGCGTCTTCTGATCGGGGTTGATGAACGTGCGGCCCACATAGCGGTTCTTCACGAACCCGTCGCCGTACGGGATGCCGCTCTCGAGTGCGAAGCCTTGCGCGGCCGGAACCCCCGACTCCGGGACGGGCATCACCATGTCGGCGTCGACGGGCGCCTGGCGGGCAAGCTCCTCGCCCATGCGCTGGCGCGCCGAGTGCACGCTCTGCCCGTAGAGGTTCGTGTCGGGGCGCGCGATGTAGACGAACTCGAACACGCACAGCTTCGGCGTGGGCTCCGCGTAGCGGATCGAGCGCAAGCCGCTCGCGTCGATCGCGATCAGCTCGCCCGGCTCGACCTCGCGCAAGAAGTGCGCGCCCACGATGTCGAGTGCGGCCGACTCGCTCGCGAGCACCCAACCGCCGTCGACGCGCCCGAGCACGAGCGGGCGGATTCCATGCGGGTCGCGAACACCGAACACGTGGGCTTCGTCCATGAGGACGAGCGAGAACGCGCCTTCGAGCCGCGGCAGCACTTTCAGGAGCGCCTGTTCGAGGTCGCGCCCGTCGCTGCGCAGCGCGTCGTCGTACTCGCGCGCGAGCAGCTCGCCGATGAGCTCGGAGTCGGTGGTGGAGTCGAGGGTTGCGTCGTTCGGGTC
Source organism: Acidimicrobiia bacterium (assembly GCA_017882905.1). Classification (GTDB taxonomy): domain Bacteria; phylum Actinomycetota; class Acidimicrobiia; order IMCC26256; family PALSA-610; genus Chersky-683. Next base: position 48,830 of record JADGOO010000037.1, read on the forward strand.
GAAGATGCCGGGCAGCTGGCCGAGCTCGTCGCTCAGCTGGGCGGTGTTCGTGAGGTTGCCGTTGTGCGCGATGGCGAAGCCGGCGTCACCGACCGGGCGGTACACCGGCTGCGCGTTGCGCCAGTTGCTCGACCCGGTGGTGGAGTAGCGCACGTGGCCGATCGCGAGGTGGCCGTCGAGGGGTGCGAGGCGGCGCTCGTCGAACACCTGGGTGACGAGGCCCATGTCCTTGACCACGGTGGTGGTGACACCCTCGCTGCACGCGATGCCGGCCGACTCCTGGCCGCGGTGCTGCAGCGCGTAGAGACCGAGATAGGTGAGCTGGGCCACCTCGTTGCCGGGCTGGTAGATCCCGAAGACCCCACAGGCGTCGCGCGCGTCTGCCATCCGGCTATCAGTATCGCAGACTCCGGGCGCCGCTCCGACACCGCGTAGCCTCACGGCTCGATGAACAACTCGGGCGCAGTGCTCTGGTTCACCGGGCTCTCGGGAGCCGGCAAGAGCACGATCGCGAACATCGTGGTCGACGACCTGGTGCAACGGGCCTGTCTGGTCGAGCTGCTCGACGGCGACGAGGTGCGCGAACACCTCTCGAAAGGCCTCGGCTTCTCGAAGGAAGACCGCGACATCAACATCCGGCGGATCGGCTGGGTGGCCAAGGTCCTCGCCCGCAACAAGGTGATCGCGGTCACAGCCGCGATCTCGCCGTACCGCGCGCTCCGTGACGAGATGCGCGCCGACATCGACGGGTTCATCGAGATCCATGTGGCGACGCCGCTCGAAGTGTGCGAGTCGCGCGACGTGAAGGGCTTGTACGCCAAGGCCCGGGCCGGCGAGATCCCGCAGTTCACGGGCATCGACGACCCGTACGAGCCGCCGCTGCACCCCGAGCTGCGCCTCGACACCGAAGGGCGTGCGCCCGCGGAGTCGGCCGCCGAGGTGCTCGCCTACCTCGAGGCCCGCGGGATCATCGACCCCGCCTGAGCTGGCCCACGCCGCTTACGGGCGGGTGACGGCGGGGAGCGCCTCGCGCCAGGCGTGCTCGGCCGCGGCGACGCCCACGTCGAGCGCGCCCGTGAACACGAGCCGGTCGCCGCCGGCCCGACCGAGCACGTACGCCGGCACGCCTGCCGCGCCGGCCCGGGCGAGCACGGCCTGCGCCGCGTCGGGCGCGACCGCCACCACGACCCGGTTCGCCGACTCCGAGAAGCACCACTCGGCGGGTGTGAGCGACGCCGTCGACGCCGGGTCGACCACGCAGCCCGAGCCCGACGCGAAGGCCATCTCGGCAAGGGCCACGGCGAGACCACCGTCGGCGCAATCGTGCACGGCGTGCACCGTGCCGCCGGCCACGAGCCCGGCGACGAGACCGTGGAGCGCGGCCGCCGCATCGAGGTCGGCCTGCGGTGGCGTGCCACCCCGGAGGCCATGCACGACGGCCGCCCACTCGCTGCCGCCGAGCTCGGCGAGCGTGTCGCCGAGCACCACGATCGTGTCGCCATCGCGCCAGTCGAGCCCCGGCGGCCGGCTGGAGAGGTCGTCGATCACGCCGACCACGCCGACCACCGGAGTCGGGTCGATGTCGTCGTCGCCGCTCGCGTTGTAGAAGCTGACGTTGCCGCCGATCACCGGGAACCCGAGGGCGTGACATGCCTCGCTGATGCCGTCGATCGCCTCCGACAGCTGCCACATCACGCCGGGTCGCTCGGGGTTGCCGAAGTTGAGGCAGTTCACGAGCGCGAGCGAGCGCGCTCCCGCGCACGCCACGTTGCGGGCCGCTTCCATCACCGCGAGGCGGGCACCCGTGCGCGGATCGAGCGCACAGAACCGCGCCTTGCCGTCGGTGGCGAGCGCGAGGCCGCGCTGCGTGCCTTCGAGGCGCAGCACCGTGGCGTCGCCGCCCGGACCTCGCACCGTGTTGAGGAAGAGCTGGTGGTCGTACTGGCGCCAGATCCACGACTTGTCGGCGATCGTGGGCGTGGCGAGGAGGGCGAGCAGCTCGCCGCCCAGGTCGGTGCCGGCCGGGAACTTCGCGCGCAGCAACGTGGCCGGATCATCGGCGCGGCGGGCGTCGAGGTCGTCGGGGCGGGCCACCGGGCGCTCGTACACAGGCCCGTCGCCGAGGCTGCCCGCGGGCACGTCGGCCACGACCGGCGCGTCGCTCGACGCGGCGCGGGGCGTGTCACCCCGGGGCGGCGTGGGGTTGGCGCCCGGCACGCCGACCGCGTCGAAGAGGTTGTCGTACACGCGGAAGCGCCCGGTGCCCGTGACCCGGCCGACCACCGTGGCGCGCACCTCCCACCGGGCCGCGACGGCGAGCACCGCGTCGAGCTGGTCGGGCTGCACGATGGCGAGCATCCGCTCCTGGCTTTCGGAGGTCATCACCTCGACCGCGTTCATGCCCGGCTCGCGCCGGCTGACGCGCGCGATGTCGACATCCATGCCCACTTCGGCCTTGGCTGCCGTCTCGCTCGCCGCACACGACAAGCCCGCCGCGCCGAGGTCTTGCACGCCCACCACGAGCTTCTGCTCGTAGAGCTCGAGGCAGGCCTCGATGAGGCGCTTCTCCTCGTAGGGGTCGCCCACCTGGACGCTCGGCCGCTTCGTCTGCGCACCCGCTTCGAACGACGCCGACGCGAGCACCGACGCGCCGCCGATGCCATCGCGACCGGTGCCGCTGCCGAGCAGCACGGCGAGGTTGCCCGGTTCGCCCGCCACCGCGAGCACGAGGTCTTCGTGGCGCAACAGGCCCAGGCACAGCACGTTCACGAGCGGGTTGCCGCGGTAGCAGTCGTCGAACACGGCCTCGCCGCCGACGGTGGGCACGCCGACCGAGTTGCCGTAGCCGCTGATGCCCGAGACCACGCCCTCGAAGAGGTAGCGGGTGCGGGCATCGTCGAGGTTGCCGAAGCGCAACGGGTCCATCAACGCGATGGGCCGCGCGCCCATCGAGAAGATGTCGCGAATGATGCCGCCGACGCCAGTGGCCGCGCCCTGGTATGGCTCGACGGCGCTCGGGTGGTTGTGCGACTCGATGCGCACCGCGACCGCGAGGCCGTCGCCGACATCGATCACGCCGGCGCCTTCGCCCGGCCCCACGAGCACCCACGGCGCTTCGGTGGGCAGGCGGCGCAGGTGCACCTTCGACGACTTGTACGAGCAGTGCTCGCTCCACATCACGGAGTACATCGCGAGCTCGAGATCCGACGGCTCACGACCGAGCTCGGCGATGACCGCCTCGAGCTCCTCATCGGTCATCCCGAGCTGACGATGGCGTGGCTCGCTCACCGCGTCGAGCCTACCGATGTGCTCCGCCGATCGACCAAGGAACGGCGCACCTCCTCGAGGCACTTCGCGCCGGGATTCACGAAGAAGGTCGTCGCTACAATCCGCCAAGAGGCACCCGAAGCATTTCGCAAGACCTCCAGGAGCACGCGTGGCGAACAATCCGAAGAAGCGCACCATGAGCGACGACCACAAAGCCGCATTGGCTTCAGGTCGCGCACAAGGCAAGGCCATCGGCGAATACCTCGACGCGGTTGCGGCGAACAAGCCGAAGCGGGGCCGCAAGCGCACCGCCGATTCGGTGAAGCGTCAGCTCGAAGACGTGGAGAGCAAGCTCACGTCGGCGAGCGGTACGGCTCGAGTCGAGCTGGCGCAACGAAGGCGCGACCTCGAGGTGGAGCTGGCCGGCATGAACGCATCGCCCGATCTCTCCAAGCTCGAAGCCGAGTTCGTGCAGCACGCCAAGGAGTTCGCGGCCCGCAAAGGTGTCAGCTACGCCGCATTCCGCGAGGTCGGGGTACCCGCCGACGTGCTCGCCAAGGCCGGCATCAGCCGGTAGCCCACTGGGCGCCGGTCAGCGACGCGGCCAGGCGGGGCGTCAGGCGACGGGCACGGGCGCACCGGCCGCCACGAGCAACGACCGCAGGAGCACCACTCCGTCGGCCGAGCCCACCAGCGGATCGCCGGCCCGCTCCGGGTGCGGCATCAGACCCACCACGTTGCGGGCGTCGTTGCAGATGCCGGCGATGTCGTCGAGGCTCCCGTTCGGATTCTCGACGTAGCGCAGCACCACCCGTTCATCGGCCTGCAGCGCGGCGAGCATGCGGTCGTCGCACACGTAGTTGCCTTCGAAGTGGTTGATCGGGATGCGTAGCTCGGCGCCCTGCACACATTGATTGGTGAGTGCGGATCCGGTCGTCTCGACGCGAACAACCACGTCGGTGCACAAGAACTTGAGGCCCGCGTTCTTCTGCAACGCGCCGGGGAGCATGCGCGCTTCGGTGAGCACTTGAAAGCCGTTGCAGATGCCCAGGACCGGGCCGCCCGCATCGGCGAATTCGCGCACCGCGCGCATCACCGGCGAGAACTGTGCAATCGCCCCCGTGCGCAGGTAATCGCCGTGTGCGAAGCCGCCGGGGAGGATCACCGCGTCGACCCCACGTACGGTGTCGTCGCCGTGCCAGAGCGTCTCGGCTTCGGCGCCGACCTGCTCGACACCGCGCATCGCGTCGAGCTCGCAGTTCGACCCCGGGAAGAGCACGACGCCGACGCGAACCGTCATGCTTCGACGAGCTCCTCGACCGTGATCTCGTAGTGCTCGATCACCGGGTTGGCGAGGATGCGCTCGCACATCTCGGCCACCTGGAGCTCGGCGGCGGCCGCGTCGGGCGCCTCGAGCACGAGGCGGATCGTCTTGCCGATGTGCACCGCGGCCACGTTCGTGAAGCCGAGCGCCGGAAGCGCCCGCTCCACCGTGGCGCCCTGCGGGTCGGCGATGCCGGGCAGGTGGGAGACCTCGATGCGCGCCGCGAACATCGTCATTGGCCGAAGTCTACGGCGACGATCGGGGCCTCATGCCCCATGGGGCGCGAGGCGCCAGTCAGTCGTCGGGGCAGAACCAGTCGTCGAAGTCGAGGCCGGTGATCGTCTCGTAGGCCTCCACGTACTTCGAGCGCGTGTTCGAGATCACGTCGGCCGGCAGGTTCGGGCCCGGCGGTTCCTTGTTCCAGCCCGTCGACTCGATGTAGTCGCGCACGTATTGCTTGTCGAAGCTCGGTGGCGCGTGCCCCGGCTCGTAGCGATCGGCCGGCCAGTAGCGCGACGAGTCGGGCGTCATGCACTCGTCGATGAGCAACAGCTCGCCGTCGAGGTCGCCGAACTCGAACTTCGTGTCGGCCAGGATCACGCCGCGACTCTGCGCGTGGCGCGCACCCAGCTCGTAGAGCCGCACCGACAAGTCGCGCGCCTGCTCGTAACGCGGCGCGCCCACGAGCTCGACGGCTTCTGCGGCCGACAACGGCATGTCGTGTCCGGCATCCGCCTTCGTCGAGGGCGTGAACAGCGGTTCCGGCAGACGATCGGCTTCCTGCATGCCGGTCGGTGCGGCAAAGCCACAGACGGTGCCCCGCTCTTGGTACTCCTTCCACGC
>JADGOO010000005.1 GCA_017882905.1 Acidimicrobiia bacterium
AAGAGGCTTCGCGCGCCCCAGTCGAAGGCATTCGCAAGGTGCTCGTGCTGCACGACGCCGATCGCATGAACGAGGCGAGCAGCAGCAACCTGCTCAAGACGATCGAGGAACCGCCGGCGCGCACCGCGTTCGTGCTCACCACGTCACGACCCGATGAGGTGCTCGAGACTGTGCGCTCGCGCTGCCAGCGCGTCGATTTCGACACGTTGAGCGACGCCGCCGTGCGCGACGCGCTCATCGCCGACGGGTGCGATGCGGCGACGGCGGAGCGCGGGGCTCGACTCGCGGGCGGCCACTTGCAACGGGCCCGAGCGCTCACGGGGCAGTGGTCTCCGGTGCACGCGGTGATGGCCGGTGCGCCGAGTCGTGTCGATGGAACCGGTGCCACGGCGATGGTGATCGTGGCCGAGCTCGAAGACGCGCTCGACGAGGTGGCGCACGCAACCGAAGCACGACACGCCGATGCGTTGAGCGCGTTCGATGCCGAGATGGAGCGGCTCGGCTACGAGCCGCGGATCGCGCAGGCGCGGCGCCGCCGGCTCGTGGAGCGGCACAAGCGCGAGCTCACGCGGCTGCGGCGAGACCTGTTGCTCGAAGGCATCACGGCCGTGGAGGCGGTGTACCGCGACGCCCTCGACGCCGACTCGCGCTCGGCGATCGAGGCGGGCCCGGTGCCGGCCGTCGCCGCGGCGGCGGCGAGCCGGGCGCTGCAGGCGTGCCGCACGGCGCGCGAGGCGATACTGGCCAACGAGAAGGGCGCGTTGCACGTGCTGCGGCTGCTGCTGTCGCTCCCGGTTCCCCGCGGACGGGCGCGTCACGACTGATAATCTCAACGGCTTCGCGCCGGGGTAGCTCAGTCGGTAGAGCAGCTCACTCGTAATGAGCAGGTCAGGGGTTCGAATCCCCTCTCCGGCTCCAGGAAAGGCCCAGGTCGGCGGCGTCACCCCGCCTCCTTGGCCGTCTTGGTGTCGTTAGAACCCAGCGACAGCCCCGCGCCGGGGTCGTCGTCGGCAACTCGACGCCGCAGTAGGCGAGTCGCGAGCCGGTCGGCGGCGCGCTCGTCTCCTTCGCTCGTGACCTGCGCATAGAGACCCAACGTCACCCTGGGGTCCGCGTGCCCGAGTCGCGATTGAGCGGTGCGCACATCGACTCCTGCGGCCACCAGGGCCGTCGCTGCGGTCCTACGGAGATCATGGAAGCCGAGCCCCGGCAGGCCGGCTCTGCGGCATGCAGGAGCCCATATGCGGCTGCGGAATGTCCCGTAGCGGAGCGGACCGCCTTCGGGCGCGGTGAAGATGCGTGCATCGCAGTCGGTCGCGTCGATCCCACGTGCGCGCAGGTGCTCGTCCAGAATCGCAATCAACTCAGTTGGAATCGCAAACGTCCGATGCCCGGCCGCCGATTTCGGTGGCCCTACGTAGACAACCCCGTTGACCTCAGTGATCGTTTCGGCCACCGTCAACGATGCCTTGGTGAGGTCGAAGTCCCGCACCCGCAGTCCGGCACACTCCTGAAACCGGAGTCCGGCAACGCCCGCTACGAAGATCAAGGCTCGGTGTGTCGGTCCAATCGCATCGGCGAGAGCGTGCAATTCGTCGGATGACAACGCTCGGTGCGTCCGGACCGCCCGCGGCGCCGGCAGCTTGATTCCGCGGCACGGGGAACGAAGGATCAAGCCAGCATCGACCGCGGCACTGAAGATGGCCCGCAGCACCGCGTAGCGGCGCCGCACGGTGCTTGGAGCGGCATGTTGCGCCCAGGTGCTGACGAGCGACTTGATGTCAGCTTGACGAATACGAGAGAGTGGCTTTCCGCCCAGAGCTGGAACTAGGTGGAGATCAACGGTGCTCTGATCGCACGCCAAGCTCTTCGGCCGTTTGCCCGGGTCGGATGCGAGCCACTCACGCGACCAGTCCTCGAACTTGCGGTTGGAGGCGCGCGGGTCGATCCACGCGTTGCCGGCGAGGTCCACTTCAATCGCTGACTTCCGCCGTGTCGCACTGGTCTTCTTCCTGTACCACTCCTCGCGTTGCCGCCCGTCGGGATCCCGGTAGCGCACGACGTACCGCGTCTCGCCGGCCTTGGTCTTCATCTTGGCGATGTGGGCCATTAGTCAGCTTTCGGGAGTCGACCGGTCTTGCGCAGCCAGGTTTCGACGTCGCGCCAGTCCCATACGAGGGAGTTGCCGATGGTGGTGAGGGGTTGCGGGAACTCGGGGTGGCGGTGGCGCCAGTCGTGGATCACTTGGGGTCGTTTGACTCCGGCTCGGGTGGCGATCTCGTGTGCGCCGACTAGGTGGTCGATGTCGATGTGCCTGCCCATCTGATCAGGCTATGCGTACGAACGTACGCACCGGTTGTGGTATTCCCGCTTCCGTGCCGCCGCCTTGTCGTGACCTACGGCGAGCTGCACGCCGAGGGTGGAGCCGAGTCGTGGTAGGCGGTGTTGCGCACGGCAGGGCGAAGCTTGCGCCGCGATGGGATTCGTGGGTCATGAGTGCTCGTCGGTGACGGGCTCGTCAGTGACGGTGTCCTGCCAGCCGTAGGTCTGTCGCTGGTGGTCTGCGGCGCCGGCGGTGTTGAGCAGTTCGGCCATGGTGTCGAGGTCTTGTGCGCTGGGGGTGCAACCGCGGCGGTAGCGGACGCGACCGTCAATGTCTGTCGCGGTTGCCAGTCCGTGTTTGACGAGCATCGGGGCATTGCGGGTGATGGTGGAGCGGTTGACCTTGGCGCGCCGTGCCCACTCTGCTGCGCTGATCGTGTCGTCGTCGGGGAGTGTGTGCCACATCGCCCACCTGGTGACACCGAGACCTTTAGGGACCTTCACGATCGCGACGCAGCAAGCCAAGCATCAAGGGCGCAACCGGGTCGTCATGTTCGAGGCACGACACGCCGTGGCCCAGCAGCACCGCCTCGACGTCCAGAGCGAGCTGCATCACGCACTGCGGCGCGGCGAGCTCGTTGCTTGGTACCAGCCGATCGTCGACTTGCTGAGCGATCGGGTCATCGGCGTCGAGGCACTCGCGAGGTGGAACCACCCTGAACGCGGGCTGCTCAGCCCCGAGCACTTCATCGACATCGCCGAAGCATCGGGTCTGATACGGGCACTCGGATCGCAGATCCTGCACCAGGCGTGTCGCGCCGCGGCCGGGTGGCGCGACGCCGGACATCCGCTGCGAGTGTCGGTGAACGCCGCCGCGGCGCAGCTGAGCAGCGCCGACTACGTGTCGGAGATCGAAGCGGCGCTCGAGGAGCACGGCCTCGACCCCGATCAGCTGACCATCGAGATCACCGAGACGGCGGCCATGCGGGTCGTCGACAGCCTCGACAACCTGCATCGCATCCGGGCGCTCGGCGTGCACATCGCGCTCGACGACTTCGGCACCGGATACTCGTCGCTCTCGTTCCTGCGCGAGCTTCCCGTCGACACGATCAAGATCGATCGATCCTTCGTCAGTGGGATCGCCACGAGCCCGCGCGACGCGTCGATCGTCGAAGGCGTGATCGCCATGGCCGACGCGCTCGGATTCGGCGTGGTCGCCGAGGGCGTCGAGCACGCTTCGCAAGCCGCCGCCCTGCGCCTGATGGGCTGCCGTTGCGCCCAGGGCTTCCTCTGGTCGCGAGCCGTGCCCGAGGTCGATCTCCAAGCCGTGGTGCTCGCCGTCGCAGGAGACGAGTGGACCTGATCACCGGCCTGAATACGCCGTCGAGGTCCGACGCGTGAACGGCGCGTGTCCCGATCTGACCGAAGATTCATCTAGACGTCTAGATGAATTTCTCGTAGGCTCCGGGCATGGCACGGCGGCGGGCGACGGTGGGAGCGGCTGGCGCTGACCTGCCCGAGGACGGGCACGCGCCGCTCTACGCGCAAGTGCGCGCCGCCCTCGAGCGCATGGCGCTCGAACGTGCGCTGACCGACACCACCGCGCTGCCGCCCGAGCCCCAGCTCATGAAGGCGTTCGGCGTCAGCCGGGGCACGCTGCGCCGCGCCGTCGACGAGCTCGTGCGCGAAGGGCTACTGAAGGCCGAGCAGGGGCGAGGTACCTACGTCGCCCAAGAAGAACGCATCCGGCGCGTCGTATGGGAGCGGCTCGCGCCGTTCGCGATCCCCGACTCACGCTTCGATCTCGAGCTGCGCCACTACGTGCCCGACTTCGCCGGGCGCGACCGCGCCGACGCACGCGTCGTGGAGCTCGACGAGTGGGCTCGTGCCGAGACGATCTTCATGATGCCCGACAACAGCGTTCGCACTTTGCGTGAACGAGCACTCGACGTCGGCAAGCGATTGCTCGTGCCGACGTTCGGCTTTCGGCGCGGATTCGTGGTGCTCGACGGCGGGGCACTCCAACCGGCCGACCGGCGCCTCGCCGCGACGCTCGACGGCATGGAGCTGCTCGGCGAGCGTGTCGAGCGTGACGACGTGGCGCGACTCCAACGGGTCGACCTCGCCGTGACGGGCGCGACCGCCACGCTGACCGATGGGCGCGTGATCGGTCGGGGCGAGCCGTACTTCGCGATCGGTTGGGCGGCGCTACGCAACGCGGGCATCGTCGACCACAACGTCCAGATCGTGAGTCTCGTGCACGACTGCCAGGTTCTCGACGCGGAGATCCCCGCACGCCCCGAATGCGCGACCGACTTGATCGCCACGCCGACGCGGCTCATCCGCTGCGAACGCGAACCCGACCTCGAAGCAAGCGACGAGCGCGGCGCCGACGCGACCGCGCAACACCAGCTCACCGGTACGTAGGGGCTTCATCCACACCGTCAACTTCCAAACGAGGAGGAACATCGATGAATCGGCCGGGAATGTCCCGTCGCGAGATGCTGCGCAACATGGCGCTCGGTGGCGCAGCGCTGCTTGGCGCGCCTGCTCTGCTCGAAGCATGTGGCTCGAGCTCCAGCGGCGGATCCAGCGCTACGACGTCGAAGAGCGGCGGAGCAAGCACCGCGAAACAGTCATTGTCGATGCAGTCCGCGTGGGTGAACGACGCCGAGTTCATCGGCTACTTCATCGCCATCACGAACGGCTACTACGACGCCGAAGGCATCAAGCTCAACTTCTTGCCCGGCGGCCCTGACGTGGTGCCCGAGAGCTCGTTGCTGTCGAAGAAGGCGCCGCTCGCGCTGACGTCACCCGACACGACGATCAAGGCAATCACCAGCGAAGGTGCCCCGTTCGTCATCGTCGGCACCCAGTTCCAAAAGAGCCCGATCGGCGTCGTGAGCCTCGCCAAGAAGCCCATCCACGAACCGAAGGACCTCATCGGCAAGACGCTCGCTGTCCCGGCGGCCAACACGCTCGGGGTCAACGCGATGCTGAAGCTGAACGGTGTCGACAAGTCGAAGGTCAAGATCGTTCCTTACGAGTTCGACCCGACCCCGCTCATCAAGGGTGACATCGACGCATCGATCGACTTCACCGACGACGTGCCCTTCACGATCGAACAGAAGGGAGAAAAGGTCGTCTCCTTCCTCCTGTACGACTACGGCTACCCGCTGTTCAACGACACGGTCACCGTCACCAAAGACGCGCTGAAGTCGAACCGTGATCTCATCGTGAAGTGGCTGCGAGCAAGCCGCAAGGGCTGGAACGAGAACTACAAGGACACCACGGTCTACCCGCCGAAGTTCGCTAACACCTACTTCAAGGGCACGGGCCGCACGATCGCCAACGAGTTGTTCTTCAACAACGCGGCGAAGCCACTCATCGACGCGCCGGCCGGCGTCTTCTCGATGAGCGAAGAGGCCATCCAGGCGAACATCAAGGCTCTCGTCGACACCGGCATCAAGGCCACGCGTGCGATGTTCGACACGACGCTTCTCGCCGAGATCTGACCGATGATGGCAGCCTCGATGGAGACGTCGGCGGGCGTCACGCGGGCGCTGAGCGTGGCGCACGTCGATCGGCACTTCGAGCTCAAGGGCGACCGTGTCCAGGCTCTCGGCGACGTGTCGCTCGAAGCACCCGTCGGGACGTTCATCGCGCTGCTCGGCCCGTCGGGATGCGGAAAGTCGACGCTGCTGCGGTTGCTCGCCGGACTCGATTCGCCCGACGGGGGCTCGATCGAGTTCGGCGGCGCCTCGCCGGAGACGATGCGCCGAGCTGGTCGCATCGGCGTTGCGTTCCAAGACCCGGCGCTGCTTCCGTGGCGCACGATCCGGCGCAACATCGCGTTGCCGTACCAAGTGTTGGGCCGCCCGGTCGACACGGCGCGCATCGAGGATCTCATCCGACTCGTCGGGCTGAGTGGGTTCGAGGAGGCGCGGCCCGCGCAGCTGTCCGGCGGCATGCGCCAACGCGTCGCGATCGCCCGTGCGCTCGCGACCGAGCCCGACGTGCTCTTGCTCGACGAGCCGTTCGGCGCCCTCGACGAGATCCTTCGGCGGCAGATGAACCTCGAGCTGCAACGGATCTGGCTCGACCTCAGCCCGACCACGGTGCTCGTCACCCACGCGATCGAAGAGGCGGTGTTCCTTGCCGATGTCGTGTTCGTCATGAGCGCGCGTCCGGGGCGTATCAGTGAGATGGTGACCGTTCCGTTCGAGCGGCCGCGTAGTCAGTCGCTGCTGCGGACCCCCGAGTTCCACGCCATTGCCGACCACATCAGTGACCTGCTCTTCTCCGGCTCGATACCCGCGCTGACAACCGCGCTCGAGCCGGCCGAGACCTCGGCTCCGACCTCGCAACCATGACAGTGGCGCTCGAAACCGTCCACGGCGCGCCCGCGCACCGGCGACGGCGAATCCCGGCCAACGTGCGTTCGATGCTGATGGCGCTCGCGGGTACGGCGGTCGTCTGGCAGATCGTCGGTGGCTTGAAGCTCGTCGCCGATGGCGCGTTCCCTTCGCTGTCGGGCATCGCGACGCAGTTCTGGCGTGATCGGGCCGACTACCCGCAACACGTCCTGGCGACGGTGCAGGCTGCGGGCATCGGCTTCGTCATCGGCGTCACGATTGCGGTGCTGGCCGGCTACGCGTCGGTTGCCTGGCCATTGTTCGAGCGGCTGATACGCGGTGTCGGCGTGACGTTGTTCGCGGTGCCGCTGATCGCACTCGTACCAGTGCTGATTCTCGCGTTGGACGGCACAAAGCCGCGCATCGTCCTCGCCGCGCTCGCCGTGTACTACCCGACGATGGTGGCGACCGTGGTCGGTCTGCGCGACGTCGACGCGCGTCTGCCCGATGTCGTGCGCGCCTGCGGTGGCAATGACGCGTCGGTCATGCGCTGGGTACGCCTGCGTTCCTCGCTGCCGTCGATCATGGCCGGACTGCGCATAGCGGCGCCGGCCGCACTGCTCGGCGCGATCCTTGCCGAGTTCGGAGGTGGGGTGCGTTGGGGTCTTGGCAGCTATCTCCTCGCGTCGCTCGGTTCGGCGCGTCCCGAGCGACTCTGGGGGATCGGTCTCGTCGCGACGGTGATCGCCGCTTCCGCGTACGGCCTGTTCTCGCTGCTCGGCACCCGCTTCACGCGCACGAACGTGAGCGCGACCGTTGTTGCGCAGGCGACACCCGCCTTGCTCGGCGACGCGCGTCGCCGGCCGCTTCAGCAACGCGTATTGCTGAGCTTGACGTCGATCGGCATCGTGCTCGCGCTGTGGGCCACCACGCTGCGTCTGCTCGGCACGTCACCGATCGTTGCCCGCTCGCCGCTCTCGGTGTTTCGCTATCTCACGACCGGCGACGGCGCGGCGGCGGCGCGACACACGTTGCTCGCCGCGCTTCGCCAGACAGTTCCCGTCGCGCTGCTCGGCCTGGCGGCTGGTCTGATCGCCGCACTGCTGTTCGCGGTGTTGCTGCAACTCCGCCGCGAGCTCGCGCACGCCGTGCTGCCGCTCGCGCTGGTCACCCAGACGATGCCGCTCGCCGCACTCACGCCGATCATCGTCTTGGTCTTCGGAAGGGGCATCTTCGCGAGCGTCATGGTGTGCGTCGCGGTGACCTTCTTTCCGAGCTTCGTGATCATTGCGCAGGCCCTCACCAACACGTCGCCGAGCGCCGGCGATGTCGTGCGGTCCTACGGCGGTCAAGAAGTCGCAATCCTGCGGTTCGTCGGCCTGCCCGCCGCCATTCCTGCGCTGCTCACTGCGGCGCGGCTCGCGACTCCACGCGCCCTGCTTGGTGTGATGATCGCCGAGTACCTTGCGACGGGTCGCGGTCTCGGCTTCTTGCTGAGTCAGTCGCGCGGTCTGCTCGACTACGGGATGATCTGGTCGGTCGCCGCCGTCTCCGTGCTCGTGGCGATCGTGCTGACCCAGCTTGTCGGCCTGCTCGAGCGACGGTTCCAGAGCTATGCCGGCGCGTAATCCCACGCGGCCGGTCGATCACGAGGGAGATTGATGACAGACGACGCGAAGTTCTTCGAGGAGGCCGTCGCCGAGGCACGCAAGGGCCGCGACGAAGGTGGCATCCCGATCGGTTCGGTGATCGTGGTCGACGGCAAGGTCATCGGGCGCGGGCACAACCAACGCGTGCAGCGCAACAGTGCCGTGCTTCACGCCGAGATCGACGCCCTCGAGAACGCCGGCCGCCAGCCGCACGCCGTGTACGAGCGGGCCACGCTCTACACGACGCTGACTCCGTGTTACATGTGCGCGGGCGCGGTCGTGCGGGCCCGCATCCCACGCATCGTGATCGGCGAGAACTCGACGCTGAACGGCGCGGAGGAGTGGCTGCCGACGATGGGGGTCGAGCTCGTGATCCTGGGCTCGGAGGAGTGCCACGAGATGATGGCCGAGTTCATTGCCCGCGAGCCCGAGATCTGGGACGAGGACTACATCGGCGCATGACGCGACCTGGCGCCGGCGTGTACGTGGGCCGACCGGTCCGACGCGTCAACGACCGGCCGCTGCTCGACGGTGATGCGCGTTTCGTCGACGACCTGCGCGGACATGGGCTGTACGCAACGATCCTGCGGAGCACGAGCGCGCACGGCGTTGTCGAACGGTTCGACGCGACGCACGCCCGCGGGCTCGCGGGTGTCGTCGCCGTGCTCGGGCCGTCGGAGATCGTGGGCGCGGTCGCGCCGATGGAGTGCACGTGGGTGCTTCCGGGCCAGCGCCAGCACACCTACCCAGTCGTCGAGAACGTGGTGCGCTATGTGGGTCAGCCACTCGGGATCCTCGTCGCGACGTCACACGCAGCCGCGATCGACGCGGCCGAACAAGTGGAGATCGACTACCACGAACGGCCGGCCGTCGTCGACGTCGAGCGGGCGCTCGAGGGCGTCGACGGCTTCTTGTACCCCGAGCTCGGTACCAACCTCATCGTCGAGCTACGGGTCGGGAACACGCCGGCGGCGGTAGCCGCGGTCGTCGCCGGCGCCGCGCATGTGGTGCGCCGACGGTTCCGGGTACCACGTCAGAGCGCGATGCCCATGGAACCGCGCGGGGTGCGCGCCGAGTTCGATCGCGCCACGGGCGCCCTCACGGTGTGGACGTCGACGCAAGTACCGCACCACGTGCGTGAAGATCTCGCTGCCGTGCTCGGCATGCGACTCGATCGTGTGCGCGTCGTGGCACCCAACGTCGGCGGCGGCTTCGGACCGAAAGACCATCTGTATCCCGACGAGGTGCTCGTGTGTCTCGCCAGTTGCCGGCTCGGAGCCACGGTGAAGTGGATCGAGCAACGGCGGGAGCATGCCATCGCGACCGTGCACGCCCGCGACCAAACGCAACACGCGACGCTCGCGTTCGATGCCGACGGCCGCTTTCTCGCAATCGACGCCGAGCTCATCGTCGACCTCGGCGCGCAGTGCACGAACGTCGGCGCCGGACCCGCGTTCACCACCGCGAGCCTGCTCGAAGGGCCATATCGATTCGACGCGGCCGGGTCCACCGTTCGGGGCGTGGTCACGAACAAGACACCAGCGGGCGCTTACCGCGGTTTCGGTCAGCCCGAAGCGGCCTGGCCGCGCGAGCTTCTGATCGACGAGGCCGCCGTCGTCGTCGGGCTCAGCCCGACCGAGATCCGGCGCCGCAACATGATCGAGCGCGCCGCGCTCCCGTTCCTCACACATAGCGGCCAGAGCTACGACTCGGGCGATTTCGCCGCCGCGCTCGTGCGGGCCGAAGCGATGATTTCAACACCGCAACGGTCGCTGCCGACACGCGCGGCCGTTCGTCACGGCATCGGCATCGCGTCGTACGTGCAGTTCGCAGGGAGCAGCAGCCGAGGTTCTCAGAGCCTCAACTTCCGAATCCCCGGCTACGAAACCGCGGTGTTGCGCATGGAAGCCGACGGCAATGTCACGCTGTACACCGGGGTGTGCCCGCACGGCCAGGGGCTCGAAACGACACTCGCGCAGGTTGCCGCAGATCATCTCGGCGTGCCGTTCGACACGGTCACGGTTGTCTTCGGTGACACGGCGACGACGCCCGTGGCGGCCGGAACGATCGCGTCGCGGTCGATGATGATGGGGGGCGCGGCGACGATGCGCGCCGCCGCGGCGCTGCGTGCACGCCTTCTCGAGATCGCCGCGCACCGGCTCGAAGCAGCCGTCGCCGATCTCGAGCTCAACGCAGGCCGCATCGCCGTGCGCGGCACTCCCACCATCGGCTTGGCGGTCGTCGACATCGCGCGTGATGCCTGGCTCGGATGGAACCTTCCCGCAGGCGCCGAGCCGGGACTCGAGGTCCGCGCCGTCTTCGATCCTGACGACGCCGCGTATTCCTACGCGACCCATGCGGTCGCCATCGCGGTCGACATCGAGACCGGACGCATCGACGTGCAGCGCTACGTCGTGGTTCAGGACTGCGGCGTGATCGTCAACCCCATGATCGTCGAAGGTCAGATCCACGGCGGCGTCGCGCAAGGGATCGGGGGCGCTCTGCTCGAGGAGATGATCTACGACGGCGCAGGGCAACCCCTCACCACGAGCTTCCTCGACTACGAGCTGCCGTCGGCGTGCGAAGTGCCGTTCATCGAGGTCGAGCACCTCGTCCACCCGAGCCCACGGGTGCCCGGCGGGATGAAGGGCATGGCCGAGGGCGGCCTGATCCCGTCGGCCGCGGCGATCGCCAACGCGCTCGCCGACGCAGTTCCCGGCATTGCCGAGATGATCACCGACACGCCACTCACACCCGAACGCGTCTGGCGATGGCTGCGCCAACTGGAGTCGACCCCGGCATGACGACGAGCGACCGATTCATCGCGCACATGACCCACGTCGAGATCGCGGCAGCCGCTACGGCGCGTGCTGTCGTCGTCCAGCCGATCGGCGCCGTCGAGCAACACGGGCCGCACCTGCCGTGCGGTGTCGACAGCATGATCGCGACGGCGCTCGTCGAAGCTGCGATGGCGCGGTTGGCTCCCGACGTCGACGTGTTCGTGCTCCCCACCCTGGCCTATGGCAAGTCGAACGAGCACGACGGGTTCGCGGGCACGATCTCGCTATCGACCAACACGCTCTATGGCCTCTGCCTCGACGTAGGTCGCAGCGTCGCGCGGTGGGGGTTTCGAAAGCTCGCATTCGTCAACGCGCACGGGGGTCAGCCGCAATTGCTGGAGGTTGCGGCGCGCGACATTCGCGCGGCCACGGATCTGCAGGTGTTCCCTATCCACGCCTACCGCCTTCCAGCGATGGCAGCCGCGACGGCGCGCGACGCCGAGTGGGGCGTGCACGCCGGCGAGACCGAGACCGCCTTGATGCTCGCCATCCACCCTGACACCGTTCGCACGGACCGACTCGTCGCGGGCGGGCACGCCGTGCGCACCTCGTTCGAAGGCCGGCACATCCTGTCGCTCGAGGGTGCTGTCCCGACCGCTTGGCTCACCCGCGATGTCTCCGCGTCGGGCGTGATCGGCGATCCCGCGGCGGCGACGGCGGCCGCCGGCGCAGCACTGCTCGCCGCGCTCGCCGACGACCTCGCGCTGGCGTTCGGTGAGATCGCCGACTTCGAGTTCGCGTCCGACTGACACCGACACCAACGATGCAGGAGCACAGATGCTCGCCGAAACCTTCCCCGACATGTTGCGCAGGGCCGCCTTCCGCTGGCCGGAACGAACCTTCTTGCGCTGGAGCGACCGCGATCGCTCGCTGACGTTCGCCGCGGTCGACGAGCAATCCGACCGCGCGGCCGCTGCGCTCGCCGCGCTCGGCGTGTCGAGCGGCGACCGGGTCGGTCTGCTCGCCCACAACGGGCTCGACTATCTCGTCGCGATGTTCGGCGCGTGGAAGCTCGCCGCGATCACCGCGCACATCAGCGTGCAAGTCGTCGACGAGCTCGCCGACTACGCGAACGACTGCACACCGAAGGTGCTCGTGTATACGCACGATCTGCACGACGCGGTCGAACGCGACCGGGCAGGAATGCCGAGCATCGAGCACTACGTGTGCATGGACGGCCCCCGACCAGGTGCCAGGGGTTGGGCGGAGATGCTTGAAGAGGCGAACCCCTTCACCGCAGTCGATGTCGGCGCCGACGACCCGTGCCACTTGTCGTACACATCGGGTTCGACCGGACGGCCCAAGGGCGCCGTGCTCCGTCACGGTCCGACGGCGCGCGCCACTGCGTGCATCGCCGAACGGCTCGGTCTGCGCGGCAGCGACATCTCGTTCGGCGCGACCTCGCCCGCGAGCTCGTACGGCCTCGTCGCCAACTTGCTGCCAGGTCTGCACGTGGGCATGACTGTCGGCTTGCGGTCGCGGTGGCAGGTCGGCGACGCATTCGACGACATCGAGTCGTCGCGCACGACTTACCTCCCGGCGAACCCCATCCTGCTCGGCGAGCTGCTCGCCGAGAGTCGCCGTCGTGGGCACGCGCCGTCACACCTGCGCCTGGTCGCCTCGGGGGGCGCTGCCGTGCCTGCCGACCTCAAGCACGCGTATTACGACGAGCTCCGCATCCCGCTGTGCGAGAGCTACGGGCAAAGCGAGCTCGGCGGCTTCGTCGCGCTCGGCTCGCCGGCGCGGCTCGACCGAGAGTCGCAGTTCGCGGCCGTCGGCCAACCACTCCCCGACAAGATGGTGGCGGTACTCGACGAGGGCGGCCACGAGGTTCCCGTCGGTCAGCCAGGAGAGCTGTGCATTCGCGGTGGCTTCATGTGGGGCTATTGGGGACGCCCGGACAAGACGGCTGAAGTTGCGGGCGACGGCTGGCTCCACACCGGCGATGTCGGCACGATCGACGCCGACGGCTACATCGCCACGCTCGGCCGCTGGTCGGAGCGAATCGTGCGGGGAGGCGAGACGATCTATCCGCGCCCGATCGAAGAGCTTCTGCTCGCCGACGACCGTGTCCGACTAGCAGCAGTCGTTCCCGCCCACGTCGGCGAGGCACCCGCGCCCATCGCGGTTGTCGCTCTCGACGATGGCGCAACGGTCGACATCCAAGAGCTGCACGGCGCGTTCCTGAAGCGAGGCGGCGACACTCGCCTGCATCGCATCGAGATCATCGATGCCATGCCGATGACGCCCACCGGCAAGATCGACAAGATCGACCTGCGCAGACGCTTCGGCTGACGAGCCTGCCGACGCCGCCTACCCCGCGCTCGGGAAGCCGGCGAGAGCTTCCTCGAAGCGAGCCTCGACGATCGCGCGTTCGCCACCGTTGGGGATGATCCAGAACTCCCCCGCGCGGATCGCCTCCAACGTGCGGGCGGCAACGTGCGCCGGAGTGGCGCCCCCTGGCGCGGTGAGCCACTCGCGTGCCTCCGATGCCGAAAACCCGACCTCCGCCCACTGCTTCGCAAGCCGTTGCGAGAAGGCAGCCGAACGCCACTGTGCCGCCTGGTCCGGACCGAACCCGTATCGCTGCCAGGACAGCGCGTTCCGAGGGGTGAACCCTTGCGCTCCCCAGACGGTCGCCCCCTTGAGATCGAACCCATTGGCCCGCCAACCTGAGGACGCTTCGTCGCTGAAACCAGAGGTCGCCCACACATCGGTGGCTGGACCTTCGTGCGTGTTCGTCGTCGCGTCGACCGTGGTGGCCTGAGGGGACGCGTGCTGCACCCCCCGAGGCCCGATGAGATCCCCGCAGGCCTTATCACGCGGGAACGCGGCCTTGTCGACGAGCGCCACTCGCGCCCCGCCGCGCGCCAACACGAGGGCGGCGATGCTCCCCGCCGGCCCCGACCCGACGATGAGCACGTCGTAGCGTTGGTCGATCACGGCCCTTTCCTCATGCGACACCGAACTGTACGGTCACGCCCAAGGAGGGCCCATGCATCGACTGGCCGCCGATCCGAACCGCTTCGCCCAGGACCTGTTCCAGCCGCTCCCGTCTCGCTACGACGTCATCGAAGAGTTGCTGTCGTTCGGGCAGAACTGGCGCTGGCGTCGCGAGATGGTCTCGCACGTCGACAGGGGCGATCCGTTGGCCATGCTCGACGTGGCGACCGGCACTGCCGGCGTTGCGCTCGTACTCGCCCGCCGCACGCGAGCGCGGATCACCGGCATCGATCTCACCGAGGCGATGCTGCGACGCGGCCACGCGCGCGTCGAGCGAGCCGGCGTTGCGGACCGCGTGCGCCTTGTCGTGGGGCAGGCGGAGCGGCTTCCATTTCCCGACGGCTCGTTCGACGCGCTGACGTTCACGTACCTGCTGCGCTACGTCGCCGATCCGGCCGCGACGCTGTGCGAGCTCGCGCGCGTGCTCAAGCCGGGCGCGACGATCGCAAGCCTCGAGTTCGCGGTCCCGGCGAACGGGTTCTGGCGGTTCTGGTGGTGGCTCTACACACGCGGCGTGTTGCCGATAGCCGGCTACGTCACTGGTGGTCGCGACTGGGCTCGAGTCGGACGCTTTCTCGGGCCGAACATCTCGGCGCACTACGACCGCTACCCGGTGGAGTGGATCGTTCGCGCGTGGAACGACGCCGGACTCGTCGACGTCGGTGTGCGGTCGATGAGCGTGGGCGGGGGACTCGTGATGTGGGCCCGGAAGTCCGACGATTGAGCATGGAGCGACCCGCGTTCTACGCCGCTCGCCCAGGCGGCTGGCGCGACTGGTGGACGATCCTCCACCCGCCGTACACGGCGTGGCACCTTTCGTACGTGGTCATCGGTGCGACGCTCGCGCCGCGCACCGACGGTGGTCGTCTCGCGGCGACGCTGCTCGCCTTCTTCTTCGCAGTGGGCATTGCCGCCCACGCGCTCGACGAGCTGCACGGCCGTCCGTTGCACACGACCGTTCCGTCTGCGTGGCTTGTGGGGCTCGGCGCGGGCGGCCTGGTGATCGCGTGTGCGCTCGGAGTCGCCGGCGTCGCCACGGTCGGGCCGGGCCTGCTCGCGTTCATCGTGATCGGTCCGTTCCTCGTCTTGGGCTACAACCTCGAGCTGTTCGGTGGCTGGATGCACACCGACCTCGGGTTCGCAGCCGCGTGGGGCGCGTTCCCCGTACTCGTCGGCTACTACGTGCAGGCGCAACGCCTCGACGCGGTCGCCCTGCTCGCGGCGGTCGCGGCGGTCGGCTTCTCGATGGCGCAGCGGTCACTGAGTACGCCGGCCCGCGGCTTGCGGCGCCAGGTGGCGTACCTCGGCGGCAGCGCCACCATGCACGACGGCCGCGTGGAAGAGCTGGATGTGCCTTGGATCCTCGAGCCCCTCGAACGCGCGCTCAGATCACTTTCGTGGGCCGCGGTCGCGCTCGCACTCGCGCTGGTCGCGGATCGCGTCTTCTAACGTGTGCCGCCGTCGAGGAGATGGCAGCGGAACCCGTCGACGGTCGCGTCGACCACGCGATCGTGCCCCCACATCAGTACAGGGTGCGCGACCCGCGAGGCCATCCTCATGGGTCGTTGCATCATCTCGATCGTCCACGTCGCATGGGTGCGGGTCTCGGCGTCGTCGCCCTCGAACGTGAACTCCGCCGCGCCTTCCAGATCGCCGTGTACGAGCGCAGTGATGCGCCGCTCGGGCACGCACTCGCCGAGTACGACATCGAGCCGCATGCGATACGGAAGCGGCGGAGCAACGACCCCGTGTAGCACGGTGCCGCGTTGGAGGCCCTCGCCCTCGACGGAGAACTCCGATAGCCAGGCCCACCACGACGAGAAGCGGTCGACCTGAGTGACTGTCGCCCACGTCTGTGCGAGGGAGACCGGGAAGGTGAACCTGCCGTCGTATTCGATGACCAGCGCCGAGTTGCGCACACGCGTCACCCTACGCACACTCCAACGTTGCGACCAGGGCTGATGGAGCTCGCAACACTGGCGACAACAGCCAGCGCGCAGGTTGACATCGTTGGGTTGCGATCGTGGCAATGGTCGCCTTCACGCGGTCTTCACACGGCGACACGCCGGAATGACGGCGTCCACTCGTACGATCCGCCGATGCTCACGCGTGTGCTCAGAACGGTGTCGACGTTGCCCCGGCGCTGGTCGCGCTCGACCATGCTGGCCGTTGCGGTCGGCGTGATCGTGTGCCTCGGGAGCGGGGCCGTGCTGGCCGGCGTGAGTGAAGACGTCCTGCGCCGCAACGGTTCGGAGCGCCTCGATGCCAACCGGTTGAGCTGGATCGCTCATCACCGCGTCGGCGCGATCGTCTGGTTGTCGAAGCTCTTCAGCGACGTCGGCGCGGTCGGCGTGGTCGTCGCCCTGGCCGTGCTCGCGAGCGCGCTGCTGTGGTGGCGAGGTGTTCCGCTGATCGCGGCGGCCGCGCCGTCGATCGCGGTGGCGTCGGCCGGCGCGGTGGCCGGATTGCTGAAGGTGCTCGTGGGGCGGGCCCGGCCGCCGGCCGCGTACCGGCTGCTCTCGGAGACCGACGCGTCGTTCCCGTCGGGGCACGCCACGGGTTCGATGGCGTTGGGTCTGAGCGTGGCGGTGGTCGTGTCGGTGTACCTCTTGCGGCGGCCACTGGCGCGTGCGGCAGCGATGGCTACGGGTGTGATCATCCCGACCGCGATCGGGCTCAGCCGCCTCGAGCTCGGCGTGCACTGGCCCACCGACGTGGTTGCCGGTCTGGCGCTCGGCACAGCTGCTGCATCGATCGCCGTGTGTGCGTGCGTCGCGGCGGCATCGAGCGGCGGCGGCGTGCGTGCGCCCGATGCCGCGTCGAGCCGGCGCCTCCGCGTGGTTGCACTGCTCAGAGCGCGCCGTGGCGGTGCCACACTGCGCATGGCTTGACCGCGACGATCAGGTCGCGCAGCTCACGACGCTGACGGGCGTCGCCGGCTGGTGACGGCCACCACGATCGCGAGGATCAGCGCGAGCGCGCCGAGGATCACGCCCACGAGCGCCAATGTCTTCGCGCTGTCGACGTCGCTCTTGGCGGCGACGTGGGCGGGGGTCGCCGACGCGGAATCGGCGGCCGCAGTGAGCGTGAGCACAGGTGCGGGGTGATCAGGTGCGGCTTGACCCGCAACAGTGTCCTGGATCCAGCGCACGGTGGTGCCGTCGCTGTATGTCTGCAGTGTCTTGAACTCCAAGGGACCGGCATCGGGCAGGCCGACGGAGATGCTGAAGCGCTGGAAGGTGCCGGGTGCGATCTTGCCGCCCGACCACGTGATCTGCGCGACCCGTTCGCTCACGGTGCCGCTGTCGGTCTTGATCGGCGTGGCCGACTTCGTGGTGTCGACCTTCGCCGTCCAGCCTGGGATCGGCTCGATCGAAGCGTCGGCGATGGGGTGATCAGCAGGGAACGCCACGACGACCTCGACCGTGTTGGCGGTGTCGACCTCGTTGGGGACCGTGAAGGTGAGCACCGCGTCGCTCCCCGCCGGCGCCGTCGACGGGTCGATCTCCACGTGCGCGCCGGCTGGCGCCGCGAGTGCGACCAAGACGGCGGCAGCACCGAACGTCACGGTGATCTTGCGAAGTGTGCGCGTCATTGCGCCGCCTCCCCGGGTCATCGCGGCGGGCCTGCCCTGCCCTGCCGGCCACTGAGCGGTGGACCCTACGCGACCATGGCGCGTCGGCGCACTCTGCTCGGCCTGCGAACGCTCAGCGCACCATCACCGTCGTGTCGAAGACGGGTTCGTCGAGCTCGTCTTGCAGGATGTCGATGCTGAGATGCCATGTGCCCTTGAACGGGATGATCGCGTTCTGCGCTTCGAAGTGGTTCGGCGTCACGCGGATCATGCGGATCGAGATCGGGCTGATGCCCTTCGACGGCAGGCTGAACTTGAGTGTCACCTCCTGCACGCCGGCCACCGCTCCCGACGGCGTGAGCGTGTACACGTGCAGCGTGTTGGGACCGTGACGCTTCGGGTCCATGGTCACATCGACGAGCAGGTGCGTGCCGCGCAGCTCCTTCGCGAACGGTTGGGCCAGCTCGCTGCGCGCCGGTTGCGTGTTGACCAGCATCGCGGTGAACGCGAGCACTGCCATGGCGACCACGATCTCGGTGCCGACCGATCGGCCCAGCGCGATGTTGGCCGCTTCTTCGTGTTCGAGCTCGGATGCAGCGCGGGCGCCGCGCCGCACGAGCGCGCGGCTCACGGCGGCCAGCGCGATCAACACGAGGAAGATGGCCAGCTTTGTGAGCAACAGACGGCCGAAGGTGGTGTTGCGGTAGTCGGCGAACGTGAAGCCCACCTGGCGCCACGACGCGAACACGCCCGAGACCACGATGGCCACGACGCACCACAGCGCGGTGGCCGAGAAGCGGCGGAACGTGGAGCCGAGCGCGGGATGATCGGCGCGCCGGACGGCGAGCGCGACGAGGACCACCAGCCCGCCGAGCCAGACGCACATCGCCGCGACGTGCACGGCATCGATGGGCACGGCGAGCGCAGTGTGCTCACCGGTGTCGGCGTGACCGGCGAGTCCGGGCGTCGCCGCGATCGCCAGGCCCAACAGCGCGCCCGCGCCGATCCACGAGCGCGACGGCCGTTCCTCGCGTCGGCGTAGCAGGATCAACAACGGCAGCGCTGCCGCGAGCATCACCAAGCGCGCGATCGAGATGTGACCGAGTCGGGTGTGCAGCACCGAGCTGATCACGTTCCAGTGCAGCGCGTCGGCGAGCGGCAGCGCGCCGCCGTAGGGGCCTTGCAAGCAGACTTCGATGATCGTGGCGACTGCGGTGATCGCACATCCGATCAGCGCAATCGTCGCGGCGCGCCGCGCCTGGCGCTCGTCGGTCGCGATGGCGATCGCGAAGCATGCGCCGCCGAGCAGGAGGGCAAGGCCGCCGAAGATCAACCAGCGCGTCACGCCGAGAAGCACACCGATGGTGCGGCTGGCGGAACCCGAGCGCAGCAGCTTGGCCGCGAGGTTCTGGGCACTCGAGGTGGCGCCCGCGGTGGCCGGGCCGATCGTGAACGTGAACGCGCCGTGCACGGGGTGCGAGTCGGCCGAGATCACGTGCCAGGTGACGACATATGTGCCGTTCGCGAGGTGCGGAACCGACGCGGTGATCTCGTGGCCGTTGCCGTTGAAGTAGCGCGGCGTGCCGGTGTCGACGGTGTGGCCGTTGCCGTCGATCACCTTGATGGCCCCGAGGGAGATCTCCACGTGCTCGCTGAACGTGAGCGAGACGCTCGACGGAGCCGTGCGCAGCACCGAGCCCTGGCCGGGCTGCGTGCCGAGGAGCTCGGCGTGGGCGCCGGCGGCGGCCGTGGACGCGACCACGACGCCAAGGATCAGCGCCACTCCGGCCAATGCCCGGGCCCCGAGCCGCCGGGCTCGCCGACCGGGAGAACGTCGCGTCTCGCCGCGCGCTGTCACCGCCATGACGGGTACACCTATCATCCAACCATGCGTCGCCGTTTGTCAGGCCTTCTGATCGCCGTGGTCACCGCAGCCGTAGCGGGCGGTCTGCTCGCCCAGTGCTCGAGCAGCAGCACTCCTGCGGCCACCACCACGACCCCGACCACGCTGTTGGTCACCTACGGCGCCCAGCCGACGGTGTCGGCGAAGATGATCTGCTCGCCCGAGGTGCAGATCGACCTGGCCGGTGCGCTCAACACGCAGGCCAAGTCGGTCACCAAGCCCACCTGGGTCGACCACGTGTACTCGTGCACGTACATGTTCGCCAGCGGATCCTTCACCATGTCCGTGAAGGAGCTCCCCTCGATCCCGGCAACGGAGGCCTACTTCGCTTCCGTGAAGGCCCAGCACACGGTGGCACAGAAGCTGCCGCTCGGCCAAGACGGCTTCGTCGCCACCGACGGCACCGCGTCGGTGCGCAAGGACAACAAGGTCCTGATCGTCGACGTGAGCAAGCTCCCCGCCCAGTTCGGCGCACCGCCGCAGGACCGCGGCGGGAACGCGAGCACCATCGCCACGGTCATCCTCGGCTGCTGGACCGGCCAGTAGGCGGACCAGTCGGGCGCCCCGGCGCGCGCTCGCAGTCGAAACGACGCTCGTGCGGAGGAACCGTGCGTCGCCGCTACGGTCGGTGACAACGCCCCGCGGTGACGACACGAGCGTTTGGGACAGGCGGTCGCACCGCGGGGCGTTGTCCGAAGGATCGCCGGACGCCCCGGGGACGCCCGCCAACACCCTCGAGGGGCAGCCTCGCGCCGGATCCTCGGCCGTCAACCTTTCCTGACGGCTTCTTAGCGCGCCCCGCCGGAGCGGCGCCTCGGCGACGGTATCGACAGATTGCAGTAAGGCTACCTTCACACCTGCGTCACGCGCCCGCCACAGCGCCGTCCCCGCCCGATGGGAATGTGACGGCGGGACAAGGCGGCGCGACACGGGCTTCCATTCACAGGCACGACCGCGCGGCGCGACGCCGTGCGGTCGAACGAGTCGGGAGGCGCCAGTGTCGCGCGGCAAGAAGTTCGTCGCGGTGAGCTTGCTCACGTTCATCGCGTTGGTCGTGGTGGGAGCCGCATGGGGGCATCACGGCCCCGCGGACACGACCGGCACGTCAACCATCGCGAACAGCTATACGAACGTGCTCGGGGGCGCGGCCAAGGAGCCGGTCTCGCAAGTCGGGATCAACAACATCGCCAGCTCGGCGGGGCACGCCGCGATCTCGGTGAACTTCACCTGGGTGCTCATCACG
>JADGOO010000038.1 GCA_017882905.1 Acidimicrobiia bacterium
ATGCGCGGTTCTTCGGTTCCACCGGTGCGATGCACTTGAACAAGCCGATCGTGGGGATGGCGGCGACGCCCACCGGTCAGGGCTATTGGCTGGTTGCGTCTGATGGTGGGATCTTCACGTTCGGCAACGCTGCGTTCTACGGCTCCATGGGTGGCAAGGCGATCGGCGCCCCGATCGTGGGCATGGCCGACACGTCGTCGGGCCGCGGCTACGACTTCGCGGGCGCCGATGGTGCCGTGTACAGCTTCGGCGACGCGCACAGCTACGGATCGGCGTGGGGTCGGACGAGCGCACCGATCGTCGGCATCACGGCCGCAACGAACGTGAACCCGTACACGCCGGGCGCGACGGGCTACGACATCTCGTGGCCGCAGTGCGGCGGCGCGTATCCGGCCCTCCCGCACGCCATCACGATCGTGGGCGTGAACGACGGGCACATGTTCAGCACGAACCCGTGCCTCGCGAGCGAGGTCACGTGGGCCGGGCCCACGCTCACGGTGTACGTCAACGCGAACCCGTTGCCGTCCGACAACACGAGTGGCGTGAACGGTCCGTCGGGTCATTGCGCGGTGACCAACCTGCATTGCCGCGCGTACAACTGGGGTCGACAGTCGGCCGATTACGACGCGGTGGCCGGTGCCAACGGTGGTGTGCACACGGCGATGTGGTGGCTCGACGTGGAGCTCAACGGTGGCTGGCGCACCGACGACCTCACGCTCAACGCCTGGACGATCCAAGGTCTCATCGACGGCTTGCGCAGTCATGGCGACGTCGTCGGCGTCTACTCGACGCATTACCAGTGGGGCGTGATCACGGGCGGCGCGGCGCAGAGCGGCACGCCGATCTGGGTGCCCACCGGATCGAACAACCCCAGCCTCGCCCAGCAGTTCTGCTCGCCGAGCCATGGGTTCGGTGGCGGCATCACGTGGCTCACGCAGTGGACCGTTGTGTACGACCAGGATTACGCCTGTCCCCAGTAGCGTCGGCCGAACGAGCCGGCGACGCAAAGGCGGGGTGAATCGCGATGAAGGCATGGCGGGTACATCGGTACGGCGCGCCGACCGACGTGATGCAGCTCGACGAGGTCGAGTCGCCGGTGCCCGATGCGGGCCAGGTGCAGATCGCGGTGAGCTCGATCACGCTCAACTTCAACGACATCGACGGCGTGCGCGGCCGGTACAAGACCGTGCGCGTCGAGCCGCCGTACATCCCGGGCATGGAAGTGCTCGGCCGGGTCACGGCGTGCGGGGCAGGCGCCGAAGGTTGGATGGGCAAGCGCGTCGTCGCGATCCCTGCCGGTGCCTACGGCGGGTACGCCGAGATCACCGTGGCACCGACCGCAATGACCTTCGAGATGCCCGAAGACCTCGAGGAACCCGCCGCGGCGGGCATCTACATGCCGTTCCACCTGGCGTGGTTGGCGCTCCACGAGCGGGCGCGGATCACGAGCGACGACACGATCTTGATCCACGCCGCCGCGGGCGGCGCCGGATCCGCCGCTTTGCAGCTCGCGGTCGCGGCCGGTGCACGCGTGATCGCGACGGCCGGCTCGCCCAGCAAGACGAAGCTGGCCCTCGAGCTCGGCGCCGACATCGCCATCGACTACCGCAAGGACGACTTCGTGAGCGCGGTGCTCGACGCCACTGCTGGTCGGGGCGTCGACGTTGCCTTCGACACCGTCGGCGGCGATGTCACGCTCGCGACGTTCAAGTGCATGGCGTTCAACGGGCGGCACATCGTCGCCGGCTTCGCGTCGGGCATCGAACAGGAAGACGAGGGGATCGTGCCGCGCCCAGTGCTCTTCGGCAACTTCTCGTTGTTCGGCGTGTGTCACGCGTATGTCGAAGACCCCGTCGAGTTCAAGCGCCTCAGCACGTTCAACTTCCCGGCGCACCGCGATGGTGTGCGCTTGCATTCCGAGCTTCTCGCGCTCGTGCGCGCGGGCACGGTGCGGCCCCTGATCGGCGCCGAGGTGGCCTTCGAAGATCTTCCGGCCGCGCTCGAGGCCATCGAGACCAGGAACACGATCGGCCGCACTGTCGTGCGCCTCAGTCGTCGTTGACGATGGTGCCGAATGCTTGGCCGCGCGCGATCGACGCGCCCGACGCGTTGGAGAGCGTGACGATGAACGTCTCGTTCGGTTCGCGCACGTGATCGGGCGTGATCTTCACGGTGACGCGCCGGGTCGTCGTTCCCTTGGTGAACACGGCGGTGCCGGTGGTAGCGGTGTAGTCACTGCCCGCGATCGCAGTTCCGTTGCTGGTCGCGAAGTCGACGCGGATCGTGTACGACGTCGGTGCCGACAGCGTGATCTTGAGCTGCATCACGGTGGCCTTGCCCCGCGACGACGGGCCTTCGGCCGCGGCGAGGTCGGCGATCGAGAGCGACACGGGTCCGCCGTTCGGAATCGTGGTGGTCGTCGTGCCGCCGCCGCCGCCGCCACCACCGCCGCCGCCGCCCGCGCTGCCCGGCGCGGCCGGGGCGCCCATCGGCACGGTGGTGCCGGTTCCCATCGCGGCCGCGACGGCGGCCGGCAGGGGCAATCCGGAATAGGCCGCAGGCCCTCCGGCGCGGATCGCGTAGTTGTCGGCTCCGGGGTTCACGAACATGGTGGCCAACGGCGTGCCGTCGGCTGCTGCGCTCCCGCCTTCGCGACCGGTGGCGTTCTGCAGCGCCGGCAACGATGGATAGGGGTTGATCGCCGAGAGGGTGGGTTGCCAGCTCGCCATCACGTTCGTGACCGAGGGTGCAGGTCGGGCCCAGAAGTTGTGCTGGTCATTCGCGATCATCTGTGGTGTCGTGAGATGGCGCGGTGAGCTGGCGTCGTAGCTGTCGAACACGGGATACGTGGAGCTCGGCGCGGCGGCCAGCACGTTGTTGACGATCTGCACCCCGGTCGTGTTCCACGTGATGCCGGCGTTGCGGTCGGCGGCGTTCGTGTCGACGCGAGGATCGTCGTACACGGTGAGCTGTGACCAGCCGTTGCCGACGATCGTGTTGTTCCACACGCCTACGTTCGATGCGCCCGACAGCTTGATGCCGATGCGGCCGTTGTTGGCCGCAATGTTGCCTGCGATCGCGGCGGGTCCGGAGACCTCGTAGGCGATGCCGTGACCGGAGTTGCGCACGAGTGTGTTGTCGGCGGCGGTGACGCGCGTGCAGGAGAGGTCGAACCAGAGTCCGTTGGCATCGTTGTCGTCGAACACGTTGCCGCGCACCAGCAGGTTCCAGCTGTGGGTGATCTTGGCGCCCGCCTCCGTGGCGTACGACGTGGGTGTGGTGTCGAAGTGCTCTGCGTTCGAGTACGCCACGCGATTGCCTACGAACACGAGGCCATCGCCCGACATGCTGTGGAAGCCGTTCGTGCCGTTGTAGAGGAACAGGCTGTTCGTGACCGTGGCGTTGTGTGCGAGCACGGTCAGGCCTCGAGCCGCACTCCAGGCGAACGTGTCATTGTCGAAGGTGATGTTCGTGGCGTTCACCGACACCATCGCCGGCGACGAGAGGTTCGCCGACGCGCCGTAGCGAGCCACGCCCACGCCGAGCAGCCGCGAGCCGGTTGCCGCGGGCGCGTATCCAATGGCTGTGGCGCGGATCGTCACCTCGACCGTGTGGCCGTTGGGGTCACTCCCGAGATGCAGCTGATGGTTCGTCTGGTCGAGGAAGAACTTGCCGGCGCGCACTGCGCTGAGCGTCTTGACCTGGAGTTGCGGTGTGCCGTCGATGAAGACCTCGTCGGGGAGCCCCGCGGCCGGGTAGCGCGGGTCGATGGTCCGCGGGTCGTAGCACGTCTGGCAGAGCGGCGATGTCCACGAACGCGACCACGTTGCTCCCGATGCGGAGAAGCCGTTCACCACGTTCGTTCCCACGAGCCATGGCTGCTCGTGCGGGAAGGCCTGGATCGTCACCGGCAGGCTCACGGTGAAGGACTCCGGGTAGGTGCCGCCGCGCAGGACGATCGTGGCGCCGTTCGGCGCGGCCGCCAGCGCGTGCGCGATCGTCGCGAAGGGTGAGCCCTGCGTGCCGCCGCTGGCGTCGTTGCCGTTCGGGCTGACGAACACCGCGTTCGCCGGGATCGGGTAGTTCGTGTCGGCGAGCGTGGGTTGCTCGTAGCCGTTCACGATCGCGCTTGACGCACCGCTCGGTGTCGCCGAGCGGTGCGCGCCCCGTTCCGCTCCCGCACCTGGTGGGCGGGTCGCGATCAGGTACGCGCTGCAGGTTGCGACGATGACCGCGAACGTCGCGATCGCGAAGCGACGCGTCGCGGCGCGCGATGCGCTCCATCGGTATCGGTGATCATGCCCGCTCCGCACGCGCACCCCTGAGCTATGACGACCTTGACCGCTCCCTGCCCCCCAAGCCCGAAGCGCAGACACCCTCGCAGCGCACGCCCCCGTGCGCGCGCCCGCGTACGAAGTCTTGGACTGGTGTTCGCCCCGTCGTCAAGTCCGCGCACCCTCGCGGGCCACGGCGACCGAGATTGTCCCCACTGATCACTCTGACAACAGAGCTCGGTCACCGCGAACCGGAGGGACCCTCGCCGGCGTACCGGTCTGCAGATGCCCGCTCCGACCCGCGGTAGCGGAAGCACCGAGCCAAGGAGATCCCGCCCATGCACACACTCACATTGCGAGCCAAGGCAGCCACCGGCGTCGTCGCCGTTGCCGCACTCGCTGGATCGGTCGGCATGGCGTCGGCCGCGAGCAACGCCAAGGTCGCCTCGACGTCGTTCAAGCTCTTTCCCCAGACCGCCGAGCTCAACTGCCTCAAGCCCAATCCGAGCGCGCCGTCGCCCACCGTCAACGTGACCGTCAACCGCGGCTCGCTCAACGACAGCGCGACGGTGAAGCTCGCCGGCTTCAAGCCCGGCCTCGGCTTCGACCTGTTCACCATCTCGCACAGCCCGCAGCAGGCGAACGGCACCCCCGACCCGAACAGCAGCGTCGGTCTCGCCTGGTACCAATCCGACATCCAGGTCGGTTCGAACGGCGCCGGACAGACCACGATCAAGACGATCCTGCTCGACCAGATCTTCGGGGTCGACAAGGACGTCGCGCTCGCGCCGACCAACACGTTCCATCTCGGCTTCTGGTTCGACAACCCGGCCGCAGCCGCGGCGTGTGGGTTCACCGGGGTGACACCGTTCAACGGCGAGCACACCGCCGGCCCGCTCGGCTTCGTGACCCGGCCCAACGCGACCACGAAGCTCGGTCCGCTCTGCACCGACCCGAAGTCGGCCGGTGCCGGCACGTTCGTGTGCAACCCGTGATCGTGCCCGCCCCAGGTGCGGACATGACCGCAACACAGCGACGACACCAGTCATGAGCTCGATGGCCCTGGTCGACAACGAGGTCGAGCGGGGCCATCGGCGCGCGCCGCAAGGGCATTGCTCTAGCGTCGCCCGCGTGGAGCGCGGCGTGCTCGAAGCCTTTCGACGCGGCGAGGGCGACGCCGTGCGGCACGTCTACCGCGAGTACGGCGGGCTCGTGTACGCGGTCGCGCATCGCGCTCTCGGCCGCGCCGATCTCGCCGAAGAAGCCGTGCAACAGACCTTCCTGCAGGCGTGGAAGGCCGCAGCCAGCATCGACGTGGAGCGCGATCCGGCCGCCTGGCTCGCGACGATCGCCAAGCGGGTGGCCATCGACATCCACCGGCGCGAGGCGCGTCGGCCGGCGGGAAAGCTCGACGACGTCGCCGCCGACGACCCGGCCGTGATCTCCTTGCCGCCCGACGCCGAAGCGCTGGACGCCGTGTGGCACGTGCGCCGCGCCATCGACCGCCTGCCCGCCGACGAAGCCGATGTGGTGCGACTCCAGCATCTCGAGGGCCTCACCCACAGCGAGATCGCCGCTCGCCTCGGCATCGCGCTGGGTACCGTGAAGTCGCGATCACATCGCGCGCACGGCAAGCTCGCGGCGTGCCTCGGTCACCTCCGGGAGCCCGTGACATGACCGCCGCCTTCGCGAAAGGTCGAGCCGATGTTGAGTGACGACGAGCGCAAGGAGATGCTCGCCGAAGGCCACATCGGCGCGCTCGACGACGCGCAGAGCAGCGACCTCGATCTCCTCGCCGAGCTGCTCGCCGACGAATCCACGTGGGCGCGTCCCCCGACGGCAATCGGCGACGAGATCGCGGAGCTGATCGCTCGAGAGGCGCACCCCGACGTCGCGCCGGTGACCATCGACGCGGCGCGCGCTCGACGCAACGAGCGGCGGCGGGTCGCCGTCCCGATCCTCGCCGCCGTCGCCGCCGCGGCGGCCGTGATCGTCGGCCTTGTCGTCACACGGAGCAGCGGGCCGTCGACGCAGTTCAGCGCTCGACTCGAGGCGACCGGTCTCGCGCCGAGCGCGAGCGGCTCGGCCTCGATCTCCCGCAACAATGCCGGCTTCCGGATCGACCTCGACACACATGGCCTGGTGCCGCTGCCGGCGGGCGAGTTCTACCAAGCCTGGTTGAAGGACTCGCGCGGAACTCTCGTGCCGATCGGTTCGTTCAGCTCGAGCGACGGTCACGTGACCATGTGGTCGGGCGTGTCGCCGAACGCGTTCCCCACCCTCACGATCACGATCGAGGCGGCCGACGGCCACCAGGACTCGTCGGGCCGCAAGGTTCTCGGCGGACCGGTTGTCGGCCGCTGACTCGGGCATGGCGCGCACCCCGACTCGCCGCGAAGCGCACTGAGACGCGCGCCGAGACGCGACGTCGTTACAGGGCCTGGCTGTAGGCAGGGACTGCGGCGGCGGGAGCCGCAGTCGGCGCGTTCTCGTAGAGGTTGATCACGTTCGCGCTCGCTGTTGCCGACGGCACGCTCGTCGCACCGGGCTGCATCGTGCGCAGGTCGAACAGCAGGCGCTGCACATCGAGGCCCGCAGGCGACGGGTAGCCCGACGAGACGGCCGCGGACGCGGCCGTCGAACCGTCGGAGTCGCCGTCGCTGTCGTTGCCGGCGGCGGTGGAGCTGAGCGCGTTGAGCGCGCTGAGCGCCGCCGACGCGTTGGGATCCGTGACCGGCGCCGCACCGCCTGCGCCACCGCCGTGGTGATGATGACCGTGGTGCAGGCGGTTTGCGATGGTGCTCGCCAGGTTCGACAGCTGGGAGTCGGAACGCTGCG
The DNA here is from genome assembly GCA_017882905.1 of Acidimicrobiia bacterium. GTDB lineage: Bacteria > Actinomycetota > Acidimicrobiia > IMCC26256 > PALSA-610 > Chersky-683. The sequence continues at coordinate 7,113 of JADGOO010000038.1, forward strand.
GGCCGCCGTTCGGCGACATCTGCGTGAGCCCCTGCTTGATCGCGTCGAGGAGATCGGTCTGCGAGATGCCCTTCGACTGCGCCAGGCTCGCGAGGCTCGTCTGGCCCGACTGCAAGTCGCTCATGAGCTGCTGCGAGCTCTCGCCGAACAGCTGCGCGACGGGCGTCATCGCTTGGCGCATGCGGTCGATCCAGCTCGACGCGTCGGCGCCCTGCGGTCCGAGCGGGGGTGCGGTCGAGCTGATGGCGCTGACGGTCATCTGGAGTGCCTGTCTCTCGTTGGCGGTGCGATGTCGACTCACTCGGCGGTACCGGGCGTCCGCGTACGCAATCGTCACGGTCTTGACGAACCTCTCACGCTTCTCTCACCGCCACGCTGCGTGACCGCGCGGTGAGAGGACCAACGTCCTGGGTGACGGGCCAGAAACTGGGGACCGAGGTCCCTGGTCGCAGTGCGCCCGATCGCGGTCCTCTAGCCGTACCGGGCGCGAGGGCGCGTTCGTCGTGGGCTTCGCCCGCCGCAGGACCAGGAGACGGCACATGCACTCGACCGACCGTTACACGGTGATCTCGGCCGACTGTCACGCGGGCGGCTCGCACGCCCAGTACCGCGAGTACCTCGACCCCGATTGGCGCGACGAGTTCGATGCCTGGCGGGCGCGGTACTCGAACCCCTTCCGCGACCTGCAGGGCGACGGGCGCACGCGCAACTGGGATGGCGCGCGGCGCATCGCCGACCAGGAATCCGAAGGTGTCGTCGCCGAGGTGATCTTCCCCAACACGGTGCCGCCGTTCTTCCCCACGGGCTCCGTGATCGCGCCGGCGCCGTCACCCAGCGAGTACCCGGCTCGCCTCGCCGGGATCCGGGCGCACAATCGCTGGCTCGCCGACTTCTGCGCCGAAGCGCCGCAACGCCGCGCCGGCCAGACCCAGATCTTCCTCCAGGACGTCGACGACGCGGTGGGCGACATCGTGTGGGGCCAGGAGCACGGTCTTCGTGGCGTGTTGCTTCCCGGCGTCTCGCCCGACACGCCGTGGATCGAGCCGCTCTTCTCTCGCCGCTACGACCCGATCTGGCAGGTCTGCCAGGAACGCGGCATCCCGGTGTCGCACCATGCCGGCGGCACCGGCGTGCCGAAGCTGCCGAAGGAGCCGGCCTCGGTGGTCATGTTCGCGATGGAAGCCGGGTTTTGGGCCAACCGCGCACTCTGGCATCTCACGATGTCGGGTGTGTTCGAGCGGTTCCCGGGTCTCACGCTGCTGCTCACCGACCAGGGCACGAGCTGGGTTCCCGGCGCGCTCGAGCAGATGGACCAGCTGCACGCCGGCATGCGACGCAACGGCCGCATCGGCGAGCTCGGCATCGACGACTCGGTGGTGCTGCCGCGCAAGCCGAGCGAGTACTTCCAGCGCAACGTGTTCATCGGCGCGGCGTTCCCGTCGCCGATCGACACCCGCGCGATGATGCGCCTCGGCATCGACCGCATCATGTGGGGGAGCGACTACCCACACATGGAAGCGACCTCGCCGCACTCGAAGGAGTCGTTGCGGCGCACGTTCGAGGGTTGGCAGCCCGACGAGCTGCGGGTGGTGTTGGCCGAGAACGCGGCGAAGGTCTACGGCTTCGACCTCGACGCCCTCGCGCCGCTCGCGGCACGGAGCGGCCCGACGGTCGCCGAGCTGGCCATTCCACTCGACGAGCTTCCCGACAACCAGAGCCCCGCGTTCAGCCGTCCCTGAGCGGCTCGTCCCCCGGCGGGCACCGTCGTCGACGGCGGCCGTAGATTTGTCGCCGTGAGACGCGTGCAGTCGGCGGCGCAGCAGTTCCGAACGATCGAAGCGATCGTGGCGCGTGACCTCGACGCGGACCTGCTCGCGATGATGCGCGCCCGCGTCGCGTGGCTGTTGCTGCAGGGCCCGGCGCCGGCCGAACCGACCGACGCGCGAGGCCGAGCAGTCACCGCCTTCCTCGACCAGTTCGTGATCGATGTCGCCGGCTTCTCCTCCGAGCAACGAACCGCGTTCTTCGGCGCAGTTGGTGCCGACGCGCTTCCGATCGTGCAGGCCGTGTTCGTCGTCGACCTCGGTACGCGGCTTGCCATCATGCGGGAGCGACTGTTCGGCGATGCGGGCCCCGTCGCGGCGAGCGCCGTGGAGGCCGGCGGCGAGCTGTGGCCCGCGCTCGAGGAGCTCATGCGATCGGTGGCGCTCCTCGACGCGCTCGACCCGCTGACGTCAGAGCTCGTCCGGCTCTACGGCGCGTCGCAGCACCGCTGTCGCCTGTGCCGGTCCCGTCGCAGCGTGATCGCCGAGGATGTCGCACCCGGTGCCGATCTGCTCGCGGTCGCCGAGCGCTTCGAATCAGCCGACCTCGACGAGCGGTGCAAGGTCGCGTTGCGCCTCACGCAGCGGATGATCACCCAGCCGACGGAGATCGACGACGCCCTCGCGGCGCGCGCCCAGGAGCTGTTCGGCCGCGACGAGCTCGATGAGCTGCTGCTCGATGTGGTGCGCAACGCCGCCAACAAGATCGCCGTCGCGTTCGGGGCCGACGCGGCAACGGTCGCCGACGGCGTGGAGTACTACACGATCGATGCGAATGGAGATGTGTTCGCCGCCGTCGACCCGGCCACGGTGCGGGCCCACCACTGACGTCCCGGCGTCGGTCGGTGGCGCCCTCGTCCAGCCGGACAAACGCTCACGATACGGTCGAAATCCGCCGGGACGAAGGTCCTGAATGGCACTTCATGCCACCGCACGCGCTGCCGATTGTCCGAAGGCATGCGACGGGCATCGGGCTCCGGGAAGGTGACGGCCGGCGGCACGCTGTCGCGTGCGGCGACGGTGTGGATACCGAGCGTCATCACGGCGCTCGCGTTCGGCTTGCTGTACCACTTCGATCTCGTCGGCCGGGTGCGCCTGCCGGTGCTGCTCACGTTGGTCGCGATCGGAGCGGTCTCCGACGAGGTTTCGAACCGAAAGCTGCGCGCTGGTGTCGGGTCCGTTGGCCTGCACGCGTGCATCGCGCTGCAGCTTCTCGTAGTCACTGCGATCATCTACGCGATCGGGTGGGGTCCGACGCTCGCCGTCGGCTACGCGTTCGTGGCGGCACGCGCGCTCGATGAGATCGGCTCGAAGGTGTGGCGCCCCATGCTCGTGTGGTCGCTCGTCGGGATGACGCTCGGACAGTGCGCGGTCGCCGCCGGTCTCGTGACGAGCTACGTCAAGACGCCCTACGTGCACGGGCTCGGTGCGCTCAGCGGACTGGGGATGGCGTTCGTCATCTGGATGCTCGGCTCGAAGACGGAGCAGAACGAACGCGCGCAGGCCGCACTCGAAACGGGCATGGCGAGCTTCCGCCAGCTGTTCGCCGACAACCCGCAGCCGATGTGGGTGTTCGACGCCGAGACGCTCGCCTTTCTCGAGGTCAACGAGGCGGCGGTACGCCACTACGGCTACAGCCGTGACGAGTTCCTCGCGCTCACGCTTCGGCAGATCCGCCCGGCCGGCGACGGCGACCGTCTACGCGCCCTGCTCGCAAGCCGCAGCGAGGGCGTGGAGGCGAGCGGTGGCTGGCGTCACGTGCTCAAGGGCGGCCGTGAGATCGAGGTCGAAATACGCGCGCACACGCTGCAATTCAATGATCGCGCCGCCGTCCTGTGCTCCGTGCAAGACGTCACCGCCCGCAACGAGCTCGAAGCCGAGCTCCGCCATCAGGCGTTCCACGACTCGCTCACGAACCTCGCGAACCGTGCGCTCTTCGAAGACCGCGTCGACCACGCGATCCACCGCCACGCTCGCGACAACCGACTCGCGGCGGTGCTCCTGCTCGACCTCGATCGATTCAAGATGGTGAACGACAGTCTCGGTCACTCGACCGGCGACCGACTCCTCGTCGACGTGGCCGCGCGGCTGACGACCGCGCTGCGACCTGGAGACACGATCGCTCGCCTGGGCGGCGACGAGTTCGCGGTGCTCATCGAAGACCTCGAATCCAGCGAAGCGGCGGTTGCGGCCGCCGACCGCGTGACCGAGGTGCTCGAGGCACCGTTCGCGCTCGGTGGCAAAGAGGTGTTCGTGCACGCCAGCGTGGGCGTGACGCTCGCCGGCATCGACGGCGGCGACGCCGAAGCGCTGATCCGCAATGCCGACGCGGCCATGTACCGAGCGAAGAAGGCCGGCGGGAGCTGCCACCGGCGCTTCGAGCCCGACATGCACGCGGCGGCATTGGCGCGGTTCGAGCTCGAAGCCGATCTGCGACGTGCCTTGGCCAACGACGAGTTCGTCGTGTACTACCAGCCGATCCTCACGATCGACGGCCGCAGGGTCGTCTCGCTCGAGGCCCTCGTGCGCTGGCAGCACCCCACTCGCGGCCTCGTGGCGCCCATGGACTTCATCCCGCTCGCCGAGGAAACGGGTCTCATCGTCGAGCTCGGCCGCCTCGTGCTCCACAAGGCGTGCCTGCAGGCGAAGCAGTGGCGCGACGCGGGCCACCTCGACTTCACGATGGCGGTGAACCTGTCGCGCCGCCAGCTCACCGATCCGGAGCTCGTCGACGACGTGGTCGCCACGATCGCGGCGGCGGGTCTCGAGCCGAGCGTGCTCGTGCTCGAGGTGACCGAATCGGTGCTCCTCGACGACGCCGGGCTCGCCATCGCGCGGCTGCACCAGCTCAAGGCCGCTGGAGTACGCCTCGCGATCGACGATTTCGGCACGGGCTACTCGTCGCTCAGCTCGCTGCGTGACCTACCGGTCGACGAGCTCAAGATCGACAAGAGCTTCATCGACGGGATCGCAACCGGCGCCGACGCGGCGGGCGTGGTGCAGGCCATCATCCGCCTGGCTCGCACGCTGAACCTCGACACCGTTGCCGAAGGCGTCGAAGACGACGATCAGCTGCATGAGCTGCATGCGTTGGGTTGCGGCCGGGTGCAAGGCTTCCGATTCTCGAAGCCGCTACCGGGCGATCAGGCCGGCGAGCTGTTCGACGAGCCGGTCTCGAGCATCGGTCACCTCGACCGCCCCGACGCTGCCGGTGACGACGAGCAGGAGCGCCGCGCGAGCTGAGCTCGCCTAGGTCACCGCTCTTCGTCGCCGATCGAGCACGAGCGCGAACGCCGGCGGCACGAACATCACGGCGAGCAGCAACAGCACGGCTGCCACCACGCCGAACGGCCCGATGGGGGACGAGCCTCGAGGTACGTCGATCGGTTGCTGGGCAGCCACGAGCTGTCCGCCGCCCGCAGGCCCGCTGGCAACGCCGTTCGGGGACTGCGCGCCCGGGCCCGCCGTGCCCACACCGCCCGCGGGGATCGTCGTCGTGGCTGCGCGGGTGCCGGTCCCCTTCCCGGCGTACGGGCCGGTGCCTGTCCCCGTGCCGGAACCCGTTCCCGTGCCCGTGCCGGAACCCGTCCCCGTGCCCGTACCGCTGGGCGCCTGGGTCGGTGGCGGACCGGTCGGGTGCGGAGGCCAGTTCCCGGTGAGCGTCGGGTTCGCGCAATGCGCTTCGTCGATCGGTGGCGGCGCGGGCGCGCCCGGGATCTTCGCTTCTGACGCGAACGCATTGACGACGAGGTTCCTCGGTAGCGGGCTGTATCCGAGCTCCGCCGCCTTCTGCTGGCCGGCACACGCGAAGTAGAGGATGAAGCGACCGAGCACGTCACCCTTCGCCGTGTCGAACGGCGGTGCAGTCGTGGTCGGAACGATCATGTACGAGTAGCTCGAGACGGGATACGTGTACGGATCGCCGTACGTGTACACGCCCTGCAGGTTTTGCGTGCCGTCGGAGTTGAACGACGCGCCCTGCAGTGCGATCGCCACGTCGAGCGACGTTGGTTGGGTGAAGTAGCCCGCGCGGTTCTTCACCGACGCGACGGGGTAGGCGCGCTGCTTGGCGTAGCCGTACTCCACGTACGTGATCGCGCCGTTGTTGGCACTGCTACCCACGAAGTTCGCGACTCCGGTCGAAAGTGCTTGCGACACGAAGCTGCTGCCGTTCTGCAGTGGGAACAGCGAGGTCTGGCCGCACGGGCTCATTCCCACCTTCGTGCAGTACGCGTTCCAGAGCGCCGTCGCCTGACTCGCCAAGAACGCGGTGAACTGCGCGGTCGTGCCGGAACCGTCGCTGCGCACGACGACGCGAATTGGAAGGTTTGGGAGCACTTGGCCAGGGTTGTCGGCCCGGATCTGCGGATCGTCCCAGTTCGTGATCACTCCGGTGAAGATCTTGGCGATCGTGTCGGGCGAGAACTGCACATCGGTGATGAGCCCACCACCCGGACGGTTCACGTGGTACATGAACGACGTACCGCCGGCGACGATCGGGAGATACGCGTACGGCCGGTGCGCGGCGGCCGCGATCTCGTTCACCACCACGGTGCCGGTGGAGTCGCGGTACGCGGCGGTGAAGGGGATCTCCGAAACGGCGAAGTCGACCTGGTCGTTGTAATAGAAGACGCGACCCGACGTGGAGCCCACACCCTGATAGTTGATGTTGAGACCCTGGCGCGAGACGTCGGCCCGGAACTGGTCGATGGCGATCTGGCTCCACGTGGAGCCGGCACCGGTGAGCACCACCGACGCCGAGGCGTCGGGAGCGGGCGCCACGACGACGGCCGACGCACAGAAGATCGCGGCCGCAGCGAGTTGTGCGGCGGCTCGGGTGAAGCGCATCAGGGATGCTCCTGGGATCAGCCGAAGCGGCCGCGCACGTAGTCGAGCGTGCGCGGGTCGTCGGGTTCGGAGAAGATCTTGTCGGTGGTTCCGGCCTCGACGATCCGGCCGGGTTCGTTCTCGGCCGCGAGGAAGAACGCGCAGTAGTGCGACACGCGCTGGGCCTGTTGCATGTTGTGCGTGACGATCACGATCGTCACGTCGTCACGCAGCTCGGCGATCGTCTCTTCGATGCGGTGGGTCGAGGTGGGGTCGAGGGCCGAGCAGGGCTCGTCCATCAAGAGCACATCGGGGCGCACCGCGAGCGACCGGGCGATGCACAGACGTTGCTGCTGGCCACCCGAGAGCGCGCCACCGTTCGCGTCGAGGCGGTTCTTGACCTCATTCCACAGACCGGCCTTCTGGAGGCACGTCTCGACGAGCTCGTCCTTGTGGCTGCGCTCGACCTTCATGCCGCAGAGCTTGAGGCCCGACACCACGTTCTCGGCGACCGACATGGCGGGAAACGGGTTGGGCTTCTGGAACACCATGCCAATGCGGCGGCGAATCTCGGTGACGGGTGCGGCCGACCGGTAGATGTCCTGGCCATCGAGCGCGATGTTGCCCGCGAGGCGCGCGCTCGGCACGAGCTCGTGCATCCGGTTGAGGATGCGCAGGAACGTGCTCTTGCCGCAGCCCGATGGCCCGATCAACGCGGTCACCTGATTGGCGAGCATGTCGAGCGACACGCGCTCTAGCACCTTGTGCGACCCGAACCAGGCCGATACGCCCTGCGCGGTGAGTGTCGACGCACGGCTGATCGCGTCGTTCGTCGGAGCAGCGTGGCTTGCCGCGTCGGAAACGAGTGTCATACGAGCACGCCCTTCGATGAGTGCGATCGGCGCCGGGCACGTTTCGCCAGCGCAACGGCCATCGCCGACACGGCGATGAGGGTCAGGGTGATCGGCGCCCCGATGGCTGCGCTGGTCGACTCGAAGCGCCAGAGGCAGAAGAGCGCGGTCGCCGTGCCCGCGAACACGTAGCCGCGGGAGGTGGGGAAGCGTGCCGTGACGAACACGAACAGCACCAAGAAGAGCAGTACGAGCGCCGCGCTCCACATGCGGAGGTCGGCCGGTGTACCCGGTCCCTGCGACTGCTGGTACTGGCCGTAGATGAAGTGAGGCAGCGCTTCTTGGCGATCACCGAACGGGTTGCCGGCGAAGGTGAACGCCCCGAAGATCGTGAGGAGCAGCGGCGCGGTCTCGCCGATCACGCGCGCCACACCCAAGATCGCCGACGTCACGAGCCCCGACCGGGCGGTGGGCAACACGACCGAGCGCGTCGTGCGCCAGTCGGTGGCGCCGAGCGCGAACGAGGCTTCCCGAAGGCCACCGGGCACGAGGCGCAACACGACCTCGGTCGTGCGCGTCACCGTCGGGAGCATCAGGATCGACAGTGCGAGCGCGCCGGCCCAACCCGACAGGTGCACGTAGCCCGGCTGGATCAAGGTGGCGTAGATGAACAAGCCGCACACGATCGACGGCACGGCGCTCATCGCGTCGGTGAGCATTCGCACCGGCCGAGCCATGCGGCCGCCGACCTCGTTGAGGTACACCGCCGTGATCACGCCCAAGGGCACTGAGATCACGGTGGCCAGCCCCACGATCTCGAGCGTGCCGAGGATGGCGTGACCGATCCCGCCTTGGGAGATCGGCGCCGAGCTGCTCGTGGAGCTCATGTCGCGCGTCAGGAAGCGCCAGCTCAGCGCGTGATAGCCCTTCGTCGCGATCGAGACGATCACCGCGATGAGTGGGATCAGCGCGATGGCGGCGGCACTCGTGATCCACACGCGCACCACCTGGTCGTGGGCTCGCACGGCACCCCATTGCACGCGTGCGAGATACCACGTGAGCACGTTGAACAGGGCCCACCAGAACACGAGGAACCCGAAGCCACCGGAGAGTGGCGTGAGCCGCTCGTACACGAGCCACGTTGCGGCGAGGCTGCCGACCGCGGCGGCGATCCACGTGACGATCTCGTCGCGGGTCGTGTGGACGATTGCGACGAGCTCTTCCGGGATATCGGGATCGGGGGGATACACGATGGGTTCGTCGAACCGCAGGTCGATGGTCAAGGTTCCTCGGTCAGATCTCGGTTGCGCTACCGGAGCGCGATCGGGCCACGACGAGTGAGGCGACCATGTTGACGGCGAGTGTCATCACGAAGAGCACGAGTCCCGCCGCCATGAGGGAGCTCGTCGGCACACCGCCGGCGCTCTGCTCCGGCCACCGCAGCGCGATGTGGGCGGCAATCGAGTTGCCACCCGTCTGGAGCGGCTGCAGGAGCGAGTGGATGTCGAACTTGGGAGAGATGATGATCGCCACCGCGATCGTCTCGCCGAGTGCACGACCGAGGCCGAGCATGGCGCCGCCGATCATGCCGCCCTTGCCGAACGGGAGCACGACGTCGCGGATCACGCCCCACCGGGTGCCACCGAGGGCGAGGGCGCTCTCCCGCTCACCTTGCGGCGCCTGCGAGAACACCTCCCGCATGATCGCGGTGCAGATCGGCAGCACCATGAGCGCGACCACGATGCCGGCCAGCATCGACGAGGCCGTGAAGCCGGCGTTCGAGACGGTCTGGAAAGGCCGGTACCAGTGCCAGAACGAGAGCTGCAGAGCGGGAAGGCGCACCCACGAGAAGTGATCGGCGAAGAAGCGGCTCACGTTCGCGACCCGGCCCGACAACACGGCCGCGCCCCAGATCCCGTAGATCAGGCTCGGGATGGCCGCGAGCAGATCGACCAGCGACGTGAGCGGACGCCGGACTCGCAGCGGCGCGTACTCGGTGATGTAGAGCGCGGTACCGGCCGCGATCGGAAACGCGACCACGAGCGCGACCACCGCGATCACGATCGTGCCGACCAGGAGCGCGGCGATGCCGAACGCGTTCGGTGGGCTCCACCGTTGCTCGGTGAAGAAGCGCCAACCGGCGCTCGAGAACGCCTCTCGTGAGCGGTAGAGCAAGAAGAAGCCGATCAGGCCCATCAAGCCCAATGTGATGGCACCGGCCGCGCGCGCTCCGGCGCGATACAGCTCGTCGGCGGCGGTGCGCTGCGTCACTACGACCATCGGGACGTCGTCGTCGAACTTGTAGTGCGCGGGTGCCTGCAGCAACAGCCCGCCTCCGTCGATGCTCACGCGGCGCTACTTCACACGACGCCCCTGGATAGAGCTTGGCCACGGCGTGAACCAGAGGTGAATTCGCGGCAGCCGGCACGCCGGTCGTCGTCGACGCGTGCGACCCTGCGGCCGTGCGCCTCCGCCGAGCCCACGCGCCGCGACGAGTCGCGCGATCGATCGCGCGCTCCGTCGGCGTTGCGCCCGCCCTTGTGGCGATCGCGGTGCTCGCGCTTCTCTCTGCTGCACCGCCGCACGGTGCAGCAGCGGCGTCGCCGCGCGCCGTCGTGCTCTCCAAGAGCACGCAGCTGCGCAACGAGGTCATCACCGTGTCGTGGTCAGGGTTCCATCCGACGACGAGCGTCGGCCAGTACCAGGTCGAGGTGCTCGAGTGCACGAACGCGCCGACGAATGTCGACCAATCGCAGAACGAGTGCTACTACGCGCAGCCGTATCCCGACTCGGCGGGCGGCAACCTGGTGCAGACCGGCACGACCGATCATGCGGGCAACGGGAGCGCCACCTTCGAAGTGCGCACCGACGCGCAGCCGTTGGGCCAGCTCACCTGTGACTTCGCGCATCCGTGCTCGATCGTGGTCTACGAGCTCGACTTCACGAACCCGCCTCCGAACGCGCTGCCGCCCTCCGCGGTCGTGACACCGATCTCGTTCGCGGCCACACCGAAGGACTGCTCCGGCAACGGTCACTTCGACCTGCGCGGCGAGGGCGAGTGGTCGTCGGCGCAACAGATGTACTCGTGGGCCGGTCAGATGTGCACAGGTGCCCAGGCAGTGTCCGTCGACTACACGGCGACCTCGTCGAACCTCGGTCGCGAGAATTGGCTCGACCCGTCGACCCAGCTCGACTTCGCGGTCACGTCCTTGCCGGCCACGAGCACCGAGCTCTCCACGAGCCCGCACCACCTGCCGTACGCGTACGCGCCCGTCGATCTCAATGCCGTGGTGGTGGGCTTCAACGTCGACGATGCCATCACGCAGCAACCGATCACCAACGTCACGCTCACGCCTCGACTCGTCGCTCGCCTCATGACCGGCAGTCACCTCGACACGTTCTTCCAGGACCCCGAGTTCACAGCGCTCAACCCGGGCCATCACTGGCCGGTTGCTGCGGTACCGCCACTCGTTCGGGCCGACCTCAACGCCGACACGCGCCTGTTCACGAGCTGGATGATCCACGACGCCAATGCCCAGAAGCTGGTTGCCGGTAACGACATCGACGGCGTCGCGGTGACTCCCGCGTACCTCAACTACCCGTATCCGGTCGACGACTTCGAGAACGCGGCGGGCGACACCTTCAACCCGCTCACGAACAACGACTTCGTGGCGAACTATGCGTTTCGCGCCCGGCCGGCGCTCGACAACGTCTTCATCCATCCGTGGGCGGGCGGGTACTTCGCCGTCCTCGACCGGCCGACCGCCGCGCGCTTCGGCCTGCCGCTCGCCAAGCTCGTGAACGCGAGTGGTGCGGCCGTGGCGCCGACCGATGCCGCGCTCCTCGCCGGCTATCAGTCGATGTCGCTCGACGCCACGGGCATGCGCACGCCGAACTTCGATGCCACCGATCCCGCGGCCTATCCACTCGTGAAGGTCGACTACGCGCTTGTGCCGTTGCAGGGCGCCGACTACGACCTCGGCAACCGCCGGTTCGTGACCGACGACGCCAAGGTGGCCCACCTCAAGACCATGCTCGACTACCTGGCGACGACGGGCCAGCAGACCAACGACCTCCTGCCCGGCTTCGTACCGATGCCGCCCGAGCTCGTGGCCCAGACGCAACAGATCGCCTCTCGGATCAGCCACTTCAACGGACCGCCACCGACTACGACCACTACGAGCACGTCGACCACCTCGACCACAGTTGCGGCGAACGACATCGTGAGTGGTTCCGGGTGCTGCGTCGGCGGAGACAACGCCGGCGCGTCGGGCTCCAGCGATTCGACGAGCGCGACCGCCGGGTCCGTGCCGCGCGGCAGCGCCGACGGTCCTCGCTCACGCGGCACGACGCCGCCACCACGGAGCGCGCCGAGCGCCCCGGTGTGGCTCCCCATCGCGAGCATGACCGCGTCGCGTTCAGGGATCGGGCTTATCGCCGTGTTCGGCGCGGGCTTGGCTGCGCTCGCCACCCGACTCGCCTGGATGATGGTCGCCCGGGCAATCGCCGGCCGAGAGCCGAAGAAAGTGATCACGTCGTGACCGACACGTCGCTCGCTCCAGAGCGCACGGCCGAGACGGCGCCGCAGCTCACCGTGGTGCTGCCCATCTCGGTGCCTCCGCTGGCCGACGCGGCCGGATCGCGCTCGCCGGCACCGAAGACCTCTCGCCAGATCGCGAGCGTCGCCAAGAGTGGCCTGACCCTCTTCGCCGGTCTGTGCGCGGCGCTCGCCCTCTTCTTGTTCGTCGGCACCGGCTTCGTGCACAGCCGCGACCAGATCTCGTTGCACCGACAGTTCCGGTCGATGGCGCAGAACGGCTTGTTGCCACCCCTCACGGACCAGCAAGGACGCGCCTTGCCGATCGCGATCGGCAGCCCGGTCGCCTTGCTCGAGATCCCGCGACTGAGCTTGTCGCAGGTCGTGGTCGAAGGTTCGAACGGCAGCCGAACCGAATCGGGGCCCGGGCACCTTCCGGTCACGCCGCTCCCGGGCCAGTTCGGCAACTCGGTCATCGTTGCGCGGCGGATGACCTACGGCGGTCCGTTCCGGCATCTCGATCGGCTGCGTGCGGGCGACGAGATCCGTGCCGTCACAGGTCGCGGCACGGTCACGTACCGGGTCTTCGCCGCGGGCTCCGTCCCGTCGGCGCAACGAGCGCCGTTCGGGACGCTCGACGATGGCGCGCCGGCGCACAACACGATCAACTCGCTCACGTTGGTCACGAGCGATCCGCCGCTCGTGAGCGACGCGCGCTTCGTCGTACAGGCGCAGCTCGTCGGCCCGGCGTACGGGTTCACGCCGGCGCCGTACCAGGCGCACGCAGAGGACCTCGGCCTGGCCGGTGAGCGTGGTGCCTGGCTACCGCTGATCGGGGTGCTCGAGCTGCTCCTCATCGCGTGTGTCGGTGCCGTCTGGCTGTTCCGCCGCTGGAACCGCTCGTGCGCGTGGATCGTCGCGGTGCCCACTGTCGCGGCGGCGATGTGGATGGTGTTCGAGCAGTTCGTCCGTGTGCTTCCCGGCGCGCTCTGAGCCGTCGCGATGAGGCTCGCCGAGTCCAGTCAACTTCGCGAGTGTCTGCACGAACGTGTGCTGTGCGACGGAACGCGGCTACGTGACGTTCACGCGCGTAGGTCTTCATGGAGGGTGAAGTCGCCACTCGGGCGACTGTTGGAGGCACACCCTTGATGCTCAATGCCAGGAAGCTCGCGGTCAGCGCGTGCGTCGTGGCGGGACTCGGCGGCACCACGTTCGCCGGCGTGGCGCCGGCCGGCGCCGTTCCTGCCAAGGACAACAAGCCGCAGGTGCTCGCTGCCGTCGGTTCCGACACGATCTACTGGGTCAGCAGCCCGCTCTTCGCGGCCTACAACGTCAACACATCGATCAACGACGGTGATTGGCTCATCAACGTGCCGCCCGTCGTGACCGCACCGTTCCCGGCCGGCGCGGTCGTGCCGTTCGACAGTGCTGCGAACGGAACGTGCAACACCGCCACGACCACCTCGACGTACGCGGGTTCGGGCAGCCAGATCTACGACTCGTTGCACCTCCCGCCAAACGGCTCGAGTGCGGGCGCCACTGCTCTGGCCGGTGACACGCACGCGTGCATCGACATGGCGCGCGCGTCGCGGGTCAAGGCCACCACCGACCCGACGTCGCTCGACTTCTACGCATTCGCGCTCGATGCACTCGACTGGGTGCGATTCCCGGGTTCGCACGCGCCGGCGAACCTCACCCGCCAGCAGCTCCACGACATCTACACCTGCAGCGCCACCACGCACCTTCCGATCATCAGCAACTGGAACCAGGTCGGAGGCACGGCCGGTGTGATCAAGAAGTACGCGCCACAAACGCAGTCGGGCACGTACAGCTTCTTCAAGAGCCAGTTCCTCGGCGGTGTGGATGTCGACACGAACTGCGACTCGGCACACCTGTCGACGTTCCTGGAAGAGCACGACGCGCGAGGCGTGACCGCGGCCAACAAGCCAAATGCGGTGCTGCCGTTCTCGTACGCGCAGTGGCACTCCGACGCGGCCAGTGTGACGCCCGATCTCCGTAATGGCGTCACGCTGCAGGTTCTCGACGGCGTGACACCGAGCGCCACCACGATCAACGAGAAGACCACCGGGACCGCCGGTCACTTCAACGGGACGCGCTACGTGAACTACGTGGTCAAGAACAATGGCGCGACCGCCAAGGACGCGCTGCGCTTCGCCGGCGTCGACAACACCGGGGCCGGATTCATCTGCAGCAACTCTGGTGCTGCGATCATCAAGCTGTTCGGCTTCACGCCGTTGCCCAAGGCCGCGACCGGCGGCGGGGTGACTGGCACTGGATCCCTCAGCTTCTGCCGCAAGAACGTGGCCGCGCTCTAGGCCATCATTCTCCCCACGTGCACCAAAGGACCCGGCTCGCAACGAGCCGGGTCCTTTGCGTGCATGCCACGGCGCCTCGCGGTACCGACGCGTTCACGACGTTGTGGCAACGGCAGACCAGCGTTGGTGCGGCGGCCAATTCGTGTTCACACTGGTCCGCTTCGATGACGCCGGCGTCGCCAAGCGGGCGGCCCAGGAGGCACAAACTTGAAGCTCAACGTCAAGAAGCTCGCGGTCAGCGCGGGTCTCATGGCGGGACTCGCGGGCACCATGTTCGTGAGTGTGGCGCCAGCCGGTGCCGTACCCGCCGCGGATGCCAAGCCGCAGATCCTTGCTGCGGTTGGTTCCGACACGATCTACTGGGTATCGAACAACCTGTTCAACGCCTACAACGTGAACACGACGCTGAACGACGGCGACCGGCTCGTCAACGTACCGCCGGTCGTCACTGCGCCGTTCCCCACGGGCGATGTCGTGCCCTTCGACAGTGCCGCCAACGGTACCTGCAACTCGGGCACCACCAGCTCCACGTACGCCGGTGCCAATGCGCAGATCTACGACGCTGCGCACCTGCCGCCCAACGGCTCCAGCGCGGGTGCAACCGCTCTCGCTGGTGACGTGAACGCGTGCATCGACATGGGCCGTGCCTCGAGGGTCAAGAGCGCCACCGACCCGTCGTCGCTCGACTTCTACGCGTTTGCGCTCGACGCGCTCGACTGGGTGAAGTTCCCCGGCTCGCACGCGCCGGCGAACCTCACGCGCCAGCAACTGCACGACATCTACACCTGCGATGCCACCACGCACCTTCCGGTGATCAGCAACTGGAACCAGGTGGGTGGCACCGCCGGCACGATCATCAAGTACGCGCCGCAGACCTCGTCGGGCACGTACAGCTTCTTCAAGAGCCAGTTCCTCGGCGGCGTTGACGTCGACACGAACTGCGACTCGGCGCACCTGTCGACGTTCCTCGAGGAGCACGACGCACGCGGCGTGAGCACGGCCAACAAGGCGAACGCAGTGCTGCCGTTCTCCTACGCACAGTGGAACTCCGACGCCAAGGGTGTCACTCCCGACCTGCGCAACGGCGTGGCGCTGCAGAGCGTCGACGGCGTGAAGCCCAGCGCGACCTCGATCAACGAGTCGACCACGGGTACCGCCGGCCACTTCAACGGCACGCGCTACGTGAACTACATCGTCAAGAACAACGGCAGCACCGCTGCTGACGTGATGCGGTTCGCCGGCGTGGACAACACCGGTGCGGGCTTCATCTGCAACAACACGCCTGGTGTCTCCACGGTGATCAAGCTGTTCGGCTTCACGCCTTTGAAGAAGGCGGCGACCGGCGGTGGAGTGAGCGGGACCGGCGCATTGAGCTACTGCCGCAAGAACGTGGCGGCGCTCTAAGCGCAGACGCGTTGAACGACCTGAGGGGTCCGGCTCGCACGAGCCGGACCCCTTTCGGAATCGACCATCTTTGAGCGGGAGGACTTCCTTGAACGGTTCGACACGCCCGGCGGCGACACGCCGCCGGGCCATGCGGGTGCTCGCGACGAGTCTCGTCGCCGGCGTGGTCATCGGCGGTACTGCCGTGGCCGGCGCCACCGGCTCGGGCGGCGGTACCGCGCCGGCCACTGTCACAGTCGTCACCACCTCGATCACCTACGGCTCGGCTGCGACCATCGGTGTCGATGTCGCCGCGGTCAACGCGCCCGACGGCACGCCCTCGGGAATCGTCGACCTGCTCGTCGACGGCAGTCCTGCGGGTTCGCAGAGCATCGACGGCCTTGGCCACACCGACTTCACGGTCAACGGGCTCGGCGCCGGTTCCCACAGCGTCGAGGCCGACTACGCGGGCGACACGGTCTTCGACGTCGCGTCGGGCACGGCCACGCAGGCCGTCAGCGCGGCGACACCCACGATCACGCTCACACCGAGCCCGTCGCCGAGCGCGTTCGGTCAGAGTGTCACCATCACCGCCAACCTGACCGACGCAGCTGGTCCGGTGGTCGGTGCCGTGGTCACGATCTCGGACGGCGTGACGGTGCTCGGCACGCCGACGACCGACGCGTCCGGCAACGCGGCGATCACGAAGTCGAACCTCACGGTTGCAGTCCACGCGCTCAGCGCGTCGTCGGCAGCTACGGCCAACGACACGGCTGCGGGACCCGCGACGGCTTCGCTCACCGTGAACAAGAACGACCTCAGCATCGCGGCGCCTGACACGGCGGCACTCGTGGGCGAGTACGCACAGCTTGCGGTGAAGGGAACGGCGGCGAACGGCGGCACGATCCCGCCGGCCGTCAAGTACCAGGTCTTCGAGGGCGCCAACATGCTCATCGGAGACGCGGCGCTGAACTCGGCGGGCCTCAACAACCTTGCCGTCGGACCGTTCACGGCGGGTACGCACACCCTCACCCTCGTGACCATCGCCAACGGCAACTTCAACACGGCCACCTCGAACCCGATCGCGATCACTGTGGGCAAGAGCAACGTCGCCATGAAGGCGCCGGCCGTGAAGTTCGCGACTGCGCCGCACACCTCGACGACGTCGGTCACGCTCAGCGTGGTCGTCGGTCTTGCTCCCGGTGCGGTGAACCTCGGTGCCATCTCGGGCAGCATCGACTTCCAGGTGACCGGCCCGAACGGCACGGTCGATCTCGGGTCGGCGAACCTCGTGGTCGGCAAGAAGACGTCGAAGGCCTCACTGACGGTGCCGACAGGCTTCGGTGGCGGCGGTGCAGGGACGTACTCGGTGGTGGCGCTGTACTCGGGTAACCCGGTGTACAACTCGGCGCCGAGCGCAACCAAGAGCGTCAAGCTCAAGTCGTAAGGCATTCGGGCGGCGGACGCGCAACGGATGGCGCGTCGAGACATGGGCGGCGGGAGGATCCCGCCGCCCATGCCCGCGTTCGGTCGAACTCGCGCTGACGAATCAGCGAACTTCGGGTCAACGGCGACCGGCGCGACGATGAACGGATCCGCCACGCGCCGTACCGTGCGCGACGGCGCCGTTACCGTTTCGCCCATGCAGAAGCCCAGATCCTGGCGCCTCGCGGGCATCGGGCTCAGCGCCGCGCTGCTGTTCGCGAGCGCGTGCAGCTCGAGTGGTCATGCGGCGGGTAGCGCGTCGTCGGCGCCCTCGTCATCGTCGCTTCCCACTGTGCCCACGACGGGAGCGGATCAGCTCCCCTCGCCGTTCACGGAAGGTCAGCGCGCCGGGCTTCCCGGCGACCTCGACCTGCGCGTGGCCGCGGCCACCCGATCGGGCGGCAAGATCCACATCGAGGTCGAGATCGTCAACGGCCGGACCGGTGCGTTGGCGCTCGGCGCGCTGGCACCGCTCTTCACGTTCCGAGCGATGTTCTTCGGCTCCGACGCGCCCCTGCTCTCAGGCACGGCCACACCGGATCCGGTCGCAGCCGGCGCCACGTCGTCGTTGCAGCTCACGTTCACCGACCCCGGGCTGACGAAGGCTAAGCAGCCCACGCTCTACTTCCACGGCGCGCTGGTCGGTTCCGACAAGGCCACCTTCGCGCTGCTGTCACTGCTCTCGAAGTCGTGACGCGCGCATCTGGATGCGCTGCCCTGCCAACGCGAACGCCGCGCCGACCGCGACGTACAGCACCTGGAGCAAGCTGACTTCGCGGACGAAGGCCAGCTCCACCGCGATCCAGCCGATGAGCCCCAGCCCGGAGAGGTACGCGAGTGCGGGCGTGTGAGGGTCGGCGCGCCATGCCAGCCAGGCCAGCGCGCTGAACGGGACTCCCACGAGGATCGCCAGCGCGGCGCCGCCGAGGACCGGACTGTCGAGGGGCAGGCGATCGTTGAGCGTGCCGCCGAGGCGCAAGGCGCCCGTGCACAGCCCGACCGCTCCGCCGTACGCCGAGATCGCTACGAGGAGCGCGCCGATGCTCAGTGCGGCATGACGCGATGTCTGCTCGCTCACATCGCTGCGGTGCTGCTGGTTCGATCGGCGGTCGTGCTGTTGGAACGGAATGACAGTCGCCATCGAGTCGCCCTCCTCTTCCAGGGCTCACTTCGAGTCAAGTCCCGAGGCGCGGCGGCGGCTAGGGACTTCCGGCCCCTTCGGCGCAGTTCGCCGCGCCGCGAGCGCCACACGAGCAGAATGAGCGCCCGTGGTCACCATCGACGAGGTCCGTGCCCTCGCCGTGACCCTCCCGCGCAGCACTGAGGTGTTGGTGCGCGACCACGTCAAGTTCCGTGTCGGGCGCATCGTGTACCTCGCGTTCTCGCGTGACGAGACCGTCATGGGATTCGCTTTCCCGAAAGAGGAGCGCGACGCGCTCATCGCGTCGGAGCCGGCGAAGTTCAGCCTGCCGCGGGCGAGCGACATGCGATACCACTGGGTGCACGTACAGATGGCGGCGATCGACGTGCGCGAGATGCAGGAGATCGTGATCGCCGCATGGCGGATGGTCGTGCCGAAGTCGGTGTCGGCAACGATCGACACCTGATCGCCGGCAACGTCTCAGATCGCCGGCGTGAACGCTTCGATCACCGGCGCGAACCGTTCGATCGCGCCACCGTTCCCGGCATCGGGCAGGCTGACGATGGCCGTGGTGACGCCGGCGTCGGCGAGCGCGCGGAAGCGACCGATCTGGTCGGTCACGGTCCCGGCGTTCACGCGTGCCGCATACCGTTGTGCGCCGAGCCGACGGGGCCGGAGGCGCTCGATGAGACCGTCGAGCTCGTCGCCGTCGCGGCCCACGAGCGTGGTCGAGAGCTGCGTCACGGTGACGGCATCGGGCGGCCGACCGAGCTCGGCGCAGTGAGCGTGCAACACCGCGACCTTGTGCGCCACGACGTCGAGCTCGCCGATGATGTTGCACATGTCGGCGTACTGTGCGGCCAAACGCAGCGTGCGTCGTTCGCCGTTGCCGCCCACCAGGATCGGAAGGTGCTGCTGAAGTGGGCGCGGATAGCACATCGCTTCAGGAACATCGAGCACGCGGCCTGCGAAAGCAGGTGCGCCCGGACCCCACATGAGTGGGAGCAGCTCGAGCGCGTCTTCGAGCAGCTCGTAGCGCTCGGCGACGGGCGGGAAGCGCCATCCGAGCGCGTGGTGCTCGGCCTCGAACCAGCCGAGGCCCAGGCCGCACACGGCGCGCCCGCCCGAGAGCACGTCGAGCGTCGCCACGATCTTCGCGAGGTGGGCGACGTTGCGGTGCGTGATGCCCGACACCAGCGTGCCGAGCCGCACACGTTCGGTGACCGCAGCGAGATGCGCGAGCACGGTGTAGCTCTCCAGCATGTCGTGCCACGGCGGTCCGAACATCGGGATCTGGCGGAAGTGATCCATCACCCACACGCTCGAGAAGCCGACTTCCTCGGCGGCGCGCGCCATCGATGCGAGCCGCGAGCGAATCTCGAAAGGGCCACCCGGCCAGGTGAACACGGGGACCTGCAGACCGAACTGCAGCTCCGTGGGGGTGGTCTGTTGCACCGCCGCCAGCTCGGTGGTCTTGGCGAGGTGGCGCGGTGCCATGCGCGCCACGGCCGGCTCGACCACCAGCTCGAATCCCTCGTCGGTGAGGAGCGCGCGTTGCTCGGCGAGCTGACGAACCTGGCCGGCCACCGCACGGTCGGCGATGGGCTTGGCGCGCGCTCGATTGCGCACGCGGCATTCGGCGGCCGGTGTGGTGAACACGACCGCGACGGCCGAGAGCCCTCGACGCCGAGCTCGATCCACCCACCGGCGCCTCCGCGCCGCGTCGAGACCGAGCGTGTCGACGATCGTCGTGAGCCCGCGCGTGAGCCGCTGCTCGACGATCTGCTCGAGGATCGCGAACGCGTCGTCGCTCGCGGCGAGATCGTCTTCACTCTCACCGACCGTGGCCCGCAACGCGTCGCTCGACACGATCTGGCTCGGCGGGAAGTGCGCCTCGGCCCATGTGCTCTTACCGGCGCCCGACGGCCCGATGAGCACGATCAGGCATGGAGCCGGTAAGACCAGCTCATCGGTCACGGGATCTAGGCGCCGGATCGGTCGTGACGCTTGGCGCCGCCGTACTTCATGCGCGTGTCGCTCATCGACGCGGCGCGCACGTCGTCCCGATTGACGGCGGCATCGACCACCTCGCCGACGAACAGCGTGTGCGTGCCGAGGTCGATCGTGTGGCGCACGGCGCAGTCGAGCCACGCGATCGCCTCGTCGAACACCGGCGCGCCGGTGGTTGCGGCACGAACCGGGCGATCGTTCAGGGTGGCGCCGTCGTCGCGCGCCGGCTTCGAGAACTTCACGAACACGCGCGTGTCGTCGGCGTCCCAGAGATTGACCGTGAAGCAGCCTCCTTGGGTGATCAGGCGATGGGTGACGGCTTCGTTGTCGACTCCCAGGCCGATGAGCACGGGCTGCATGGAGAGCTGCGTGATCCAGCTCGTGGTCATCGCGTTGCGCTCGTCGCCGGCGCGTGAGCCCACGAGCGCGAGCGCGTTCGGGATCTTCCAGGTGACCCGATTGAGGAGCTCGTCGTCGATGGTCATGCCGCGGAGGCTAGGTGACCGCGTCCCGCGCCCGTCGGGCGCCGGTCAGGGATCGCCATCGCTGCCTCCCCACTAGCGTCGCCGGTCGCCATGGTCGCACGCGAGAGCTCCGAGCCGTCGCGCGGCGCGTTTCGCCGCGCGTTTCGGCGTACCTTCGGCTCGCTCGACACCTACAACTATCGCCTCTACTTCGCGGGTGACCTCGTGTCGCATGTCGGCTCGTGGATGCAGACGATGGCCGAAGCCTGGCTCGTGCTCACGCTCACGGGCAGCGGCGTTGCCGTGGGCGCGACGTTCGCCGCCCGCTTCTTGCCCGTGTTGCTGTTCGGTCTGTGGGGTGGCACCGTCGCCGACCGATTCGATCGGCGCAAGATCTTGCTCGTCACCCAGTCGCTCGCGGCCGCGCTCGCGGTCGTGCTGTGGCTCGTGGTGTGGACGGGCGTGGTCAACGTGTGGATGGTCTTCGCGCTCGCGGTCGGGCTCGGCTTCGTGACCGTCGTCGACGAACCGACGCGCCATGCCTTCGTCGAGGAGATGGTCGGGCGCGACCGCCTCGCGAACGCCGTGGCCTTGAACAGCGCGGTCGGCAACTCGGCGCGCATCACCGGTCCGGCGATCGCCGGTGTGCTCATCGCGTCGGTCGGCGTGGCATGGGTGTTCTTCGTGAACGCGGTGTCGTTCTTCGCGGTCGTCGCCGCGCTCGTCGCGATGCGATCGGGCGAGCTGCGGCGGCCGCAGCGCGTGAGCGAGCGTCCCAAGGTTCGCGAAGGGCTCGTGTACGCGTGGGGCATCATCGAGATCCGGGCCACGATCGTGCTGGTCGCGGTCGTCGGGACGCTCGTGTACAACTTTCCCACCTTCCTCACGCTGCTGGCCCGCAACACGTTTCATGGCGACGCCGGTCTCGCCGGATTCCTCATGGCGGTGCTGGGTGTGGGCACCGTGTTCGGCGCGCTCTTCGCGGCCCTGCGCGCCCGGTCGAGCCCACGGACGGTGCTGCTCGCCGCGGTGCTGCTCGGCCTCACGCTCGTGATCGCGGCGAGCTTGCCGAGCCAGGTGCTGGTGACGATCGCGCTCGTGCCCGTGGGCGCGATGGCGGTCTTCTTCGGATCGACCGCGAACGCCCACATGCAGGTGTGCTCGGCGGCGCACCTGCGCGGGCGGGTGATGGCGATCTACACGCTGCTCACGCTCGGCACGACCGTCGTGGGCGGTCCGTTCGTCGGCTGGGTGTGCCAACGATGGAGCCCGCGCACGGGGCTCGGCCTGGCCGGCACGGTCACCGTTGGGGCCGCGGTCGTGCTCTGGTCGCCGCTGACGCGACGGCTCCGCACGCGAGTCGTCGCGCCGGGTCCGGCGCTCGCCCAGGATTGAGCGTGCCTCAGATCGTGATGGTGTGCAGGTCGTCGCCGACCTCGATCCGGCCGTCGAAGTGCTCGGCGGCGAGTGCTCGCCACTGGTCGTGGTCGCCGGGTGCGAGTGCGGGCACGTAGTGCGTGAGGACGAGCGTCGTCACGCCGGCGCGCGCGGCGGTGCGCGCCGCGTCGGCCACGCTCGAGTGGTAGTCGCACACATCGCGAAGGCGCTGTAGCGGCACGTTGCGGATCAAGTCGTCACGGATCACCGTGTGCACCAGCGCGTCGGCGCCGGCGCAGAGACGATCGAGGCTCTCGCACGGCACCGTGTCGCCGGCCAGCACTACCGACTGCCCGTCGTGTTCGATCCGGTACGCGTTCGTCGGGTGTACCGGCCGGTGGTCGGTGGGTGCCACCAACACGCGCACATCGCCCGTGTCGAGCACGACGCCATCGGTGTGCTCCGACACCTCAACGTCGGGTTCCCACGTGAGGTCGTCGTGGTGCGCGATGCGATAGGCCACATCGGGCGCGAGCGACGCCAGGATCCCGGTGACGACATCGCTCGTGCGCGGTGGGCCCACGACGCGCAAGGTTGCGGGCGCGAACGACATGATCCACTGCGTGGTGATCACGTCGTTGAGGTCGGTGATGTGGTCGCTGTGAAGGTGCGTCACGAGCACGGCAGTGAGCGCGGCCGCGCCGACGCCGACCGCGGCGGCGCGTTGCAGCACGCCGCGCCCGCAGTCGATGAGCAGCGTTGCACTGCCGGCGCGCACGAGCGTCGCCGGCCCGGCGCGGTTTGGATCGGGCAGCGGATTGCCGGTGCCGAGCAACACGATCTGGATCATGGCGTCACTCTTGCAGAGCGGCCGGCGCGTTGCTCATTGGTCGCTGCGGCGGTGTACGTCGACGCCCGGCGCCACCATCGCTAGGGTCCGGGCCCGTGGCAGGCGGCGCGTTGGCCGAGAACGTGCGCGAGTCGGGGGCGGCACTGCGTCGCGTCTTCGCGAACCCGGGTCTTCGCCGCATCGATCTTGCCTTTGCCGGGTCGGTGATCGGCGACTGGGCCTTCGCCATCGTCGTGTCGATCTACGCGTTCGAACAGGGTGGGCCCACCGCACTCGGCGCGCTCGGTGTGGTGCGCTACGTCTCGATGGCGTTGCTCGCCCCGTTGATGGCGACGCTGGCCGATCGCTACCCGCGCAAGCTCGTCATGATCGGCGCCGACGTGATCCGGGCCGGCTTGGTCGCCGTGGTTGCCGCCATCGTTGCGGTCGACGGCGCGCCGCTCGCCGTGTACGCGCTCACGACTGCCACCGTGGTCCTCGGCACCGCGTTCCGGCCTGCGCAGGCGGCACTGCTGCCCTCACTCACCACGGATCCGAGCGATCTCACCGCGGCGAACGTCGCGTCGAGCACGATCGAGAGCGTCGGCTTCTTCGCGGGGCCCGCGCTGGCTGCGCTGTTGCTCGCGGTCACGAACCGCTCCGTCGTCTTCGTGGCCGACGCGGTCTCGTTCGTGTGGTCGGCGGCGTTGATCATGGGATTGAAGGTCGACGACGGGAGCGCGCCGAGCGAGACAGAGGTCGAACGCTCGGGATTCCTGACGGAGACCACAGCCGGCTTTCGCACCGTCGCCCGCGACCGCGACCTGCGCCTGATCATGGGTCTGCTGTTCGCGCAGACGGTCGTAGCAGGCGCGTGTCTCGTGTTCGAGGTGGCGGTGGCACTCCGCATGCTCGACCTCGGCCAGTCGGGCGTCGGTCTGCTCGACGCGGTGACCGGCATCGGCGGCATCATCGGAGGTTTCGGGGCGCTGGTGATGGCCTCGCGCAAGAAGCTGTCGGGCGATTTCGGGCTCGGTGTCGCGCTGTGGGCTGCACCGCTCGTGCTGCTCGCCACGTTGCCCTACGTGGGAACGGCTGTGGTCGCGATGATCTGCATCGGGGTGGGCAACTCGCTGGTCGACATCAACGCCTTCACGATCTTGCAGCGCATCGTGCCCGATGCCGTGATGGGGCGAGTGTTCGGTGCGGTCGAGAGCACGGTGGTCGCGGGCATGGCATTGGGGGCGTTGGTCGCGCCGCTGCTGATGGCCACGGTCGGACTGCGCGCCGGGCTC